>NZ_JAOSID010000020.1 GCF_030588185.1 Candidatus Phytoplasma melaleucae
CAAGAGTGGGCAGATGTGATTGTTGGGAAATTAAATGGACTGTGGAGCAGATATCCGAACTATGGAGAATATAGACACAAGAATTCTTTTATATAATTTTCCTGGGGGTTTTCTGGATTACTTAGTCTCAGTGAAGTAGGCTAACTTCTTCGGACTCAACTTGTGACGGGAGATCAGAATATTTAGATTTAGGTTTTAATTTTCTTGATACAAGTACCAATACTATACACCAGTGATCACCAAATACTTTTAATGGGGGTCCATTTTTGACCTCAATGAGCCGTTTGCGGGCCGGAACCCATCGGTTGAGTGGGGGTGGGGAAGGGGTTTTTTTTAAAAACAATCAATCAATATTAAATATATTGTATTTATTTTAACTATAGTACGAGTAATAATAATAATGGTTACAAAACATTAGATGTATAAAGTAACCTCAATGAGAGAAATGACATTTCTTACTCTGGACTACTTTCCTGAAGTTTGGAGTGAAACCTGTGCAGCTTATTCTCATCAGGTTGTTGAGGTGGCTGTCACTGAGGCGGGATCTGTATTTATTTTTGATGAAGTTCATCCTTGAAAATGCAGATTCACATGTGTACGTTGATCCAAACATTGTACAAAGTTTGAGGGCCAAGTTTTTCAGTTCAGGATATTTTTCACTGCTAACGTACTTGATCCAAAACAACTCACACGAAAGTTCTTTCGGGACTTGCCTAAATTTGTCCTGCAGGGCAATGTCCTCCTGGAAATCTATTATTTCCATTTGCAGGGCTGCTTTATTACAGTTGAAAACCACTGCCGCTTCATTGGTCCACTCTCCATTAGGCTTTAGAGAAAAACAGTTATTCAGGACTTGAACAACATTCCCTATTTTGTCAAAGTCACTAAATCGAGCTTCGAACTCAGATTTGAGGTCATTTAAGAAGTTGACAAACTGTTTTATGTCAATGCCATCGTTGCTGTCACAAACTGACTTAAGGCTGGGAAAGTGCACACATTCGTTTCTGAGAGAAGTTCAAACACAAGAAGCCCTTTCCCTTGCAGTTTTAAGTTTAGAAAATTGAAATGTCTGAAGACATCTGTCAGGAAAGCTATTTTTGGAATAGTGTCTTCTGTATCAAGCAGGAAGCCCAAGTGTTCATTTGCAACTTCTTCATTACACTCTGATAGAAAAACTTTTACGTCCTCTATAACGGCAAAAACCGTTGAAGTACAAACCCTTTGCTCACACAGGCACAGCTCCACTTTTGTTTGGAAGTATAAACAAATAATGATCCGTCCACTCTGGTAAAAACTGCCTATTTTCACTGTCTACTTTCCGTTTTTTACTATCCATCGCAAGCAATTCACAC
>NZ_JAOSID010000021.1 GCF_030588185.1 Candidatus Phytoplasma melaleucae
GGGGTCAAAGTCAAGATGTGGTCTATATGTATATAGCTACAAAGGTTTCAGGTTCCATCATGAAGTATAGACATGATGGATTGTAAATAACCTTGTTAGTTCTATTTTTAAGAGATACTTTTTTTTCTTCCCCCACCTTCTCACCCACTTTGTATCGTACAAGAGTCGTGTTTTGGTTTATAGTAATTGGCTAATTTATGCTCTATAGTGGAACTTCATTGAAACACCCCGAGAGTATCTTTCATGACTCAGGAGTTATCTTTCATGCATTAAAGTAAGCATGTATCTCACATATGAATCAATTTAGATAGTAAAGTCAAACAAATAGCTATATTTTTTATTATTAAAGATTTGTAAGCACAAAAATTCGAAAAAAAAAAGGGATGCTATTAGACTTTCGAATAATTCCATCAATAAACCTACTTTGTAAAATTACTAAATTTTATAGAAAATTACTGAAAATCGAAATTGTCAAGACCTATCATGCCCCGCACTTGGGCACGCGACAGTCCCAATTATTTTCTCTTAAGACCATCAAAATCAAACGACGTCCTAGGTTAGTCGTGGTCTTCTTAAACATCAAAACTACAATACTAAGCGAAAGTGAGATAAATAATCACGTACTACAATCCTCCAAATCATACCATAGAACATCACATGCCTTATATACATCAAAAGGGTTACATTGTTGATCCATCAAAAGTCTACTAAACAAAAGTGAGGATATCATAGCCCTCAACATTTACATCCAAAATAGCGGGGTAAGGAGAGGGGCGAGACTAAATACACATATACAATAAAAATGCGTCCACGCCTACTAGTTAACCTAGACTAGTTTATTCTAGGAAATCAATCTTGAGGCTCCGGATCCATTATCGTATTGTCCTCATGATCAGCACCGTCAGGCTCCATATGCCAGTCCATGTAACCTCCCCAAGGCTCTCCATAAGATAAAGATTCAAATTTCAAGTCACCTCCTCGAACTCCAGCATACACCCTACTATACTAGTAAGGGACCTAGATCCAATTAATCTCATTCCAGTGCCAATTTGTCCTCACATGCTTCTTTTCACAAACTCCACATACCCAAACTTTCCTATTTATAACCTATCCTGCATCGTTGGGATGGGCAAGCACATCCCTATCTAGTTGCTCCTCCTTGTTAGAGATCGAGATCACCTCTAACTCCTCTTCCTCATCCTTGGACTACTCCTCCTCGTCCTTGATCTACTCTCCCTCCTCGAACTGCTCCACCAAGTTGAACGGGTCCATGATTCGTCTCTAAAA
>NZ_JAOSID010000022.1 GCF_030588185.1 Candidatus Phytoplasma melaleucae
AACCTTACCTCGACATACCACGTTTAAGCTATCAAATAACGAAAATAAAGCTAGTTTAAGTGAAGAAGAAGCTTTAGCTATTAAACAAAAGCTTATCAAAGAGTTTTCCCCCCTTTTTAATCAAATTAAAAGTCTTTATCACCAAGAGTTATTAAATCATTTAGAAGGGTTAGTTTATTTAAAGCAGGAAAGAAAGCTCAATATAAAAACAATTAAAGAATTCGAACTGGGAGTAGCTAGTAAAAACAATCAATTCTTGTTAACTTACTTAAAACAAAATCAATTAGATGAAAAGAAATTTATTAAGTTAGGTTTAATTAAACAAAATGAAAAGTTTACTTACGATGCTTTGGTAGATTGTTTAATAATTCCTATTACTTATAAAAGACATACTATGCATTTTTTTCGTCATAATTATCATAATCCTATTGACAGTTTTAACCCTAAATACCAAGCTTTAAAAAACTTCAATCATACAAATATCTTCTATTGGCCATACGGCTTTACCAAAGCTTATGAAAATATCTTAAAAGAAAAAAAAATGATTTTACATGAAGGTTTTTTCGATGTGATGAGTTGTCATCAAAATGGCATTAAAAACGCTGTAGGAATAATTACTATTACTAGTTATCTTTCGGAAACAGTTCTAAGATTCTTTAAAAAACATGAAATAAAAGTTTTAATTGCTTTTGATAAAGACGAGAGTGGAGAAAAAAATGCTTTCAGAATTCAAAAACAGTTAGCAGAAAAAAATATTTTGCATGAAATCAAAAAAATCCCTGAAGAGTACTCTAATTGCAAAGATGCTGATGATGTTTTACGTAAATATGACGTAAAAACATATAAAAAGATATACTTTTAAAAGGAAGTAGAAAATATAAAATGAAAAAAGAAGTGGAATTAATATTATTAAAAAAATTAAAAGAAATAAACGAAGATTATCAAGAAAACAAAATAAATAGAAAAGAAGCGAAGCAAAAATTTCAAGATTTCTTCAGGGCAAAATATAGTCATTTATATTTTCAACAAAATACAAATAGTATGATAAAAAAGATGTTTAGAGAACATTTACAACATATTTATCATAGAACTAATGAAGAAATAAAAAAAGCTTATCCATTAGAATCCTTTAAAGATAGTGAAATAAAAAAAGAAATGTTAACTTTTTTTGAAAAAAGAAAAGACCCAGAATATCCTAAAAATCTTGTAATAGAAGAAAATTACAATTTAGAG
>NZ_JAOSID010000023.1 GCF_030588185.1 Candidatus Phytoplasma melaleucae
TTAATCACTTTACGGATATGCTTTGGTCCCTTTTGTTTTTTCAAACTCAGGTTAATCCGTTACTTCTTCCCATTATCATGAGGAACGAGGTGCCTTAATCCTCTTTCATTTACGCCCGAACTAGCGCCCCCACTGCTCTACCGACTGAGCTACAGAGCCTAATAAATTAATGTTAATAAATTAATAAATGGCGGTCCGAACGGGACTTGAACCCGCGATCTCCTGCGTGACAGGCAAGCATGTTTACCACTACACCATCGGACCTTGTTTGGTTGCGGGAGCAGGATTTGAACCTACGACCTTCGGATTATGAGCCCGACGAGCTACCAAACTGCTCTATCCCGCGATCTTAATTTTAATTATTCGTCACAAGAAATTCATAAACTACAACAAAACCAAAAACTGGCGGAGGAAGAGGGATTCGAACCCCCGCATCTTTACAGACCTTCCAGTTTTCAAGACTGGCCCCTTAAACCGGACTTGGGTATTCCTCCAAATTAAAATAAATTAATATTGCATAATATGGTGGACCCGGTAGGATTCGAACCTACGACCAACCGGTTATGAGCCGGTAGCTCTGACCAGCTGAGCTACAGGTCCATATTCTAAACAAATAATGGTAGCGGAAAGAGGAATCGAACCTCTGGCCTCTCGGGTATGAACCAAGTGCTCTAACCAACTGAGCTACACCGCCTTATTTATATAAATCAATAATTGGTGGAGCTTAGCGGATTCGAACCGCTGACCTCCTGTTTGCAAAACAGGCGCTCTCCCAACTGAGCTAAAACCCCTTTTCTGGTACCTGAAGCCGGACTTGAACCGGCACGACTTTAAAATCATGGGATTTTAAGTCCCACGTGTCTACCTATTCCACCATTCAGGCAAAATTAAAGGTAAATTATTAAATATAAAATAATAGCTCGTAAAGAATTCAAACCTTTTAAAAATAAAATGGTGTCCCGTAAAGGATTCGAACCTTTGACACCTTGATTAAAAGTCAAGTGCTCTACCAACTGAGCTAACGGGACAAATGGTGCCAAAAGCAGGAATCGAACCCGCAACCTACTGATTACAAGTCAGTTGCTCTTCCAATTGAGCTATTTTGGCCCTGATGATGTTCACTCGTAGGAAGATGGTAGAGGATGAGGGACTTGAACCCCCGACTTT
>NZ_JAOSID010000024.1 GCF_030588185.1 Candidatus Phytoplasma melaleucae
CTTATTCTCAACTTTTTTTAAATAACAATTTGCCATCTAATTTCATGAAAATGGCATTATTTTCGCTTTTTTCATCTTCCAAATATGATTTATAACCAGGGTTTTTATCAAAAAACTTTTGAAAAGAATTGTGAGGATTACAAATAAAGATATTTAATTTTTTCTTAAAAATATCTCTATCTGGTTCATGTTTAGCTGTTTCTACTGTGAAGCCAATTTGTCCTCCAAAAATACTTTCTAAAAGTTTTTTTTCAATTAAATAATTAGCTAGAAAGTCATCCCAAATATCTATTTCGGCTTGTTCGTCATCATATCTTTTACGACTAAAATTAATTCTTCCCTTCATATAGTTGAAAATAATGTTTAGTTCTTTACAAATAGCCCAAATTAATTCTGTTTTCCCTATTTTGGTAATACCTTCAATAATTAAACTAATCGCTCTGTGACCATCTCTTAATCTTTGAATTTGAGTTTTAATATGATTAATGATGAATTGAACTTGTGGATTGTCTAAATTAAAAGTGTTTAAACCTTTAATATCTAATACATCAAACAATCTTTTAGGTCTAACAAAATTAACTTTTATTCCTTGCATAACTGTAGAAGCTCTTTCCCAAGCCATATAATTTTTGGTTCTATATAAAAAATCAAAAGTCATTTTTCTTGCTTCATCAACACTCATTTTTTTGTCTTCATTAAATTCTGGCCTCAATCTATTCATGTAATCAATATATTCTTCGTTTTGTTCTTTTCGAGTTTTACTAGATATTTCTTGAATAAAACTTGGGATACCATCTTCACAAACCTGTTCACTTTGTGCTATAATATCCTCGTAAATGCTTTGAGGAGAAATTGTTTTCTCTATGTTAATCGGTTCTAAAGTTAAGTTCGCTTTAGGATCTTTTTTTTTTTTTATAACTAAATTGAAAGTTTTTGTTTTTCCAAAACAAGGTCTTTTATCTAACATTAATAAAACATTAATTCTTTTTTGTTTCTTTCCAACAATTAAATATTTAATTTTATTATCATAATCTTTAATTAAATTAATAAAAAATTCTTTAACATCTTTTTCAGTAAAACTTTCTTTTTCATCTAAATAAGCAATAAAAATATTTTTATA
>NZ_JAOSID010000003.1 GCF_030588185.1 Candidatus Phytoplasma melaleucae
GGCTTTGGTGAAAACAAGTCGAAAAAAAGAGACCTGAGTTAAATGAGCCAGAATAGCCGTTAACGAGTATAAACGTTTAACTTTCATCAACAATCTCCTTCAAGATACAATAAATAAAAACTTTTAACTGTGGTAAAACTAAAAACAGCCCTAAGGCTATTTTAACTTTAAAACCCCATTTCTTTTAAAAAAGTGAGCGGTTTTAAACGAGCAGGCTGGGTCAAACTAGGACGACGACGGACACTTGTCAAAAAAAGCTGGTCTTGGGCCCGGGTGACCGCTACATACGCTAAGCGACGTTCTTCCGCGAGATTGACGACCGCTAAAAGGGGATTGAGCCAGGTGGTTTGTTCACACCCCAGGAGAAAGACCACTTTAAATTCTAAGCCTTTCACTTGGTGAATAGAAGCTAAGACTAACAACTTAGCAGGCGCCACTTGCTGAGCTAAATAAAGTAAGCGCTCAATCAGGGTCTTAGTTTTACCAGTGCCAGCCCCCGCTCGCAAATAAAGGGCTTGGTGAGCCGGAGCATGGGCGGCTTGTAATTGGGCTGAATTTAAACGACACATCGCAATAATTAACTACTCTTAGCAGCAGTAGTCGGAGCTTTAATCCAAGGGACTTTCGTTTCGGAAGGAACAATTATTTCCAATTTATATAAAATAAAAATCAAAATGAAACAAACGCCTAAGTAAGTCAAAATTTTTAACAAGCTCATGAATGAAGACCTTCTCTTTCTGGTAAATGATAATTAAAAAAGTTATTGAGGTAAATAAATATAACCTTTATGAGCTAATAGGACTAAGATAAGACCTAAAATCCCAATAATCGGCAAAATCAATCTTGATAAAGATAAGCGACGTCTACCAACGGTTCTCACCACTACCGAACGAAAGCGTCTAAATTTACTGAATCTAGCCATGAACATAAACTCCTTTACTTAATTTAAACATAAAAAAAAAGGTGATACTTATCACCTATTCTATTCAAGTTAAATACTGTGTCATGAGTATAATATTTAGAACACAATCGACTATAAACAACCCAACAAAAAGAGAAAAGAAGTATTCTTTCAAGATATTACCTCCATTTAAACTTCAAATGAAATATCAACAAACAAAAAAGACTGATGCTAACAAAATACTTTAGAGTAGCAAACACTTCGTTCGAATAAATTAAGACCTAATTTAATACGGCAATATTTAACTACTAATATTATCTTCTTTCTTAAATTTAAAATATAAAAAAAAGTAGGATCCCTACTTATCATCTTTTTATTCTTTTGAATCTTTGCAAAATAGTCTATTTTTTTATTTATTACTATTATTTAAACGGTTTAATATTAATTTAGCTTCGTTAAAAAGTTTATAAAACGAATAACATTCCAAACACATTTTTTCAATAAACAAAGAATCTTTTTTAATTTCTTTCACTTTAACGTTTTGATATGTTTGATATACTAAAAAAAAAGCTTTTTCCGAATCAGAACAATAAAGTTGAGCTTGAACTTGAGCATAATAAAAAACTGGAACTTTATCATTAATAAAAAAATTACTCCAAGAATTAGTATTACAAGAAATAGGACATTTTATTTCTAAGACACTTTTTGATTCACGGTGCCAACCATCTAAAGACGCTGACATAAAATACTTTGTAAAAACTATAGGAATAAAATTTACTTTATAAACTTCATTAAAAAAATTTCTTGCTTCTGGTTCTAATTTTCTCCCATGACGCATAGCAATATTATCTTCTATTTTTTCTTGAAACAGTTTTCGTTTAAATAACAACTTTCTACTTTCGAAAGGGTTTAACCCCATAATAGCAGCTACTTCAGAAGCGTTAATATAATTACTTCTATGCTTATGCCAAGCCTCAGAATTTTGTTTTAAATTTAAAAACTTGTTAGATTCTAATTTCGCGAAATGCATATAAAATTAATTTTCTTTCTACATCTAATATCTTTGTTTTTAGAATATTTAATTTACTATTACTAAAATTATAATAAATCAGTTAAAAAAATCTTTTTAACATTATGTGAGGTTTGTAAGGCTACTTTTTCCAAACTAATATTTTTGATCATAGCTACCTTTTCAGCTATTATATGCAAAAAAGAAGGTTCATTTCTCTTATTTCTTGGTAATGGAGAAGGGGTTAAAAAAGGAGAATCTGTTTCCAAAAGAATCTTATCCAGAGGAATTTTAGATAATACCTTATGTGATTCTTCGAATTTCTGATAAGTAATAATACCTCCGACTCCTATATAAAAACCTAATTCTAAAGCTTTTTCAACCTCTTCTAAACTAGTGGTTAAACAATGAAAAACACCCCTAATTTTATTTTTATAAGGTAGTAACATTTTATATATTTCTTGAAAAGATTCTCTAGCGTGTAAAATAACAGGAAGGTTATATTTTATTGATAATTCTAATTGAATGTACAAATTTTGTTTCTGTATATGCAAAAATTTCTTATCATGATATAAATCTAACCCAATTTCTCCTATAGCTACTACTTGGGAATATTTTAATTTTAAATATTTTTCAATACTAGAAGGATCTTCGTTCTTCCAATAACAAGGATGAATTCCAATAGCAGCTTTAATACAAGGATATTTAAGCGATAAAGCAATAGCTTTTGAATTGGTCTTATCATCTAATCCTGGAACGATAAAGTAAGAAATACCATTATTTAAAGCTCTCTCTATAACAATTGGTAAATCTCTCGAGTAATCATCTAAATTAAGATGAGTATGAGTGTCAATTAACATATTTTTCTTCCTATTCCAATTAATTATCTTCTAAATTAAATTACATATGAATAGGTTTATCAATAACACCTAAAAAAGTTTCCAGATTTAATTCTGCTAAGGTAGGGTGTGGATGAATTACGTTAACTACATCGTGCGCTGTTCCTTCAAATTCCATGGCTACTCCTGTTTCGGTAATTAATTCAGTAGCATTATATGCATATATATGCATTCCTAAAATTTTCATATTTTTACGATCAACAATTATTTTTGCAAAACCATCACTTTCTCCATCAGCTAAAGCTTTTCCTATCGCTTTAACAGGAAATTTAGATACTTTACAATCGAAACCTTTGCTTTTAGCTTGATCTTCGGTAAATCCTATAGTAGCTATTTCAGGAAAACCATAAACACAGGATGGGACACGATCATAATTCATAGGTTTATGACAAGCCTGTTTGCCTAAAGCATGATAAACAGCTGTAACGCCTTCATGACTAGCAACGTGTGCCAACATAAATTTACCGTTTACATCGCCAACTGCATAAACACCTTCTATCGAAGTATTTAAAAAATTATCTGTTACTATACCCGTTCTATCTATTTCTAAATTAAGTTTTTCTAATCCTTTTAGATTTGGTTTAGTGCCAACAGCCATTAAAACAATGTCAGCTTGTTCAATTTTCTCTTTATTATCATGTATATAATGAACAATATTGTCTTGAATTTGGATAACTGAAGCTTCAGTAACAATTTGGATATTGGATTTTTCTAAATGTTTACTATAAGCAGCAATAATATCTTGGTCCAAAGTGTTTAAAATAGAAGTTTGTTTTTCCAAAATCATTACTTCAGATCCAAATTTATTGAAAATAGTAGCAAATTCAACTCCAATTATACCTCCCCCAATAATAATAATTTTATTCGGGAATTTATCTAATTGTACTAATTCTTTACTTGTAAATAAATAATTATCATTATAAGCTTCTTTAGCACCAGGAATAGAAGGAATAAAAGCACTTGACCCTGTAGCTATAATAAGCTTTCGAGTTTCTAAAAACTTATCTCCAACTTGGACTTGCTTAGAAGTTAAAACCTTAGCAAACCCATAATAAACATCAACATTATTTTTTTTTAACAAAAAACCAACACCATTTGTTAATTGTTGTACTATCTTATTTTTACGTTGTAACACAGAAAGCCAATTAAATCGAATATCTCCACTGCAACTTATTCCAAAATTATTAGCCTCTTTTAAAAAACCAAAAATTTTTGCGCTTTTTAAATAAGCTTTAGTAGGGATGCAACCATAATTTAGACAGATCCCACCTAATTTATGATCTTCGACCAAAGCCACTTGTGCTCCTAATTGAGAGGCTTTGATAGCGGCAACATATCCTCCTGGCCCTCCGCCTATAATTAAAATATCATATTTTTTCATATTTGATCTCTTTATTATTCATTAAAAATAAATGAATATGGTTCGCTAAAATTAAAAACCCGAATAATTTACTCCTAATAGTTAAGAAGAATAGCTAAAATTCTTATTATTTTGACGTCATTAATAAATATGGTTCTCCAGTATTGATATATCACTTAATAATAACTTAATAGTTTGTAAAAACCTTCCCGCATCGGCTCCATCTATAAAGCGGTGGTCAAATGTTAAGGATAAAGGTAACATATTACCAATCGAGATAACATCATCTTTAACAAATGGTTTTTTTATCATAGTTCCAATTCCAAGAATGGCTACCTCTGGGAAATTAATAATAGGATTAGCATAAGAAATATCAAAAACACCATAATTACTTATAGTAAAAGTACCATCTCGAAGATTATCTAATGTAATTTTTCTATTTATAGCATTTTCCGCTAATGTTTTTATTTCCTTGGCTAACGTTAAAACACCTAAATTTTGTGCATTTTTAATATTAACCACTATCAAACCATTTTTAGTATCAACTGCGATACCTAAATTAATAAACTTTTTAATAATCAATACATTATTTTTATCATCAAAACTAGAATTAAAACGGGGGAATTGTTCCAAGGCAATTGTAACTGCTTTAGCAATAAAAGGCATATAAGTTAATTTAATGTTTCCGTTCTTAAATTGTTCTTGCGATTTGATTTTTTCTCTTAAAGTAACTAAATTATCAACATTGAATTCTTGCATTATGGTTGTATCTGGGATTAGAGTTTTAGCCGTTGTTACTTTCTCAGCAATAGCTTTTCGTAAACTTGAAATTGATTCTATTTGCACATCTTTATCCGTTATATCTTTTATTTTTGTATCTAAATGTTTATCATTTTTTTTCATTATTTAATTAAATCTCTTTTCTATGTCGATAACAATTACTTCAAAATATTTTATTTGCTGTCTTTTAAATCACATGTTTCTTCGATATGCACTAAAACATCTCCAACAACAATATCATCTCCTAAAGATGGAAACATTTCTGTAACAACACCATTTACTGGGGAAGATATTTCGGCAACCATCTTATCAGTTTCAACTTCAAGCAAAACATCACCTTCTTTTACTTGGTCTCCCACTTTGCAATGCCATGCATGAATACGCCCATTATTAATGCCTTCTCCCAGATCATGAAATTTTAATTTAAACATTTTCAATAATTCCTTCCTTTTTCTTCATATAAACTAGTTAATCAAATCAAACTTTTTTTAATATTAAAATAAAAACAACCTTATAAATATCATTTCTGAGAAGCAAAAACATTGCGAATCCCATGAACAATTTTATGTACATTTAAACACTGATGATATTCACCTCTTGCTAAAGGCATAATAATGTCGAAACCTGTAATGCGGGCTGGCGCAGTCTTTAAATAATGAAAAGCGTATTCATTTACTAAAGTAATTATTTCACCTGCTGGTCCATAAGTTTTAGTAGCTTCGTGAGCCACCGCTAATCTTCCAGTTTTTTTAACAGAATTAATAATAGTATCTCTATCAATGGGGTTAATACTTCTTAAATCTATTAATTCAACAGAAATTCCCTCTTTAGCTAAAATATCAATAGCTAACTTAGATATAGGCACAGCAGATGCCCAAGCTACTAAAGTTAAATCTTTGCCTTCTTGAACTATTTTAGCTTTACCAATTTCTACTTCATATTCGTCTAACGGAACTTCTTGTTTCTCACCTCGATATAAAACTTTAGGCTCTAAAAAAATTACAGGATTAAGACTCTTAATAGAAGATATTAATAATCCTTTGGCATCATAAGGATTGGAAGGAACCACTATATGTAACCCTGGGAAAGAACCTAGCATTCCTTCAATAGATTCTGAATGATGTTCTAACGCTTTAATGGAGCCGTGCATTGGAAGTCTCAAAACCATCGGGCAATAAAAAGCCCCCCTAGAACGGTTTCGTATTCTAGCTGCATGGGAAAATAAATCTTGTAATCCAGTAAAAACAAACCCTTCAAATTGAATTTCTGCTATAGGTTTTAAACCACCTAAAGCCATTCCAATAGCGCTGCCAATAATAGCAGATTCTGCTATAGGAGTATTAAAAACACGTTTTTCCCCATACTTTAAATGTAAATCTTTAAGAACTCTAAAAACTCCACCTAATTTGCCAACATCTTGACCAAACAAAACTAACTCAGGAATCTTCCCTAACTGAAGATCTAAGGTATGATTAATAGATTCCAATAAATTCATTTGAGGCATGTTTTATTTCCTTTCTTCCGTAGATTTTAAAAATAATTCATATTGTTCATATTGTTCTTTTAATTGTGGCGTCATTTCATCATAGATATGTTCAAAAATTTCAATAGGTTTTACTATATGACCATAAGTGGTAATGCGTTGATGTACTTCTGAGACATATTTGACAGTAGTTTGTTCAATTTCGCCAATTAATTCTTGTGTTAAAATTTTTCTATTTAATAAATATTTCTGAAAACGTTTAATAGGATCTTTTAATTTCCATTCCTCTTCTTCTTCTGAAGAACGATATAATTTAACATTATCATTTGTTGTGTGTCCTAACATACGGTATGTAATTAGTTCTAACAAACCAGCACCATTCCCTTGTCGTGATGACTCAACAAATTCTTTCACTGCTACATGTACAGCTAAAACATCATTACCATCTACTCTCATACCAGGAATGCCAAAGGCAATAGCCTTTTGTGATAAAGTTTCAGAATTAGAGGCTGTTTTTCTTGGAGTAGAAATAGCATATTGATTATTTTGAATCGCAACCACTAAAGGCGCTTTGTAAACAGATGCATAGTTTAATCCTGCGTAAAATTCTTCATGAGCACTGCCACCATCGCCAATAGTTGCTAAAACAACTTCTTTTTTATTTAATAATTTGCTAGACAAAGCTAAACCAGCACCTATATTAATAGATGATCCAATAATGATGTTTATTGGTAAAATATGTTTCAAAGGATCCATGTAAGATCCTCTTTCGTTGCCATACCAATAGAGCAAAAAACTTTCTAAAGGTATTTTACGATATAAAAAAATACCTATATCGCGAAAATAAGGAGAAACCCAGTCATGATCTTGCAGAGCAGATGCTGCTCCTACTTGACAAGCTTCATGTCCTGTATTCAAAACATATGAAAGCATGCGACCTTGTCTTTGGTATTGAAAAGCCTTCGTATCCGTTATGCGAGACAAAATCATAACTTTATATATTTCTAATAACTCTGCTTGAGACATTTTCGGTTCAAATTCAGGGTTAATTACATTTCCTTCAGGATCTAAAATTTGAAAAATAGGTTTTTGATCAACTTTATATAAGTAATTACTTAATTTCATTTTAAAAATAAACTCCTTTACTTGTTTACTTCTTTTATTAATTCTCATTACCCCTACAAGGTAGCACTTACATAACTTTATGTTAAATAAAGTAAATTACAAGGAGTTAGAAATGAATCTGTAATCCAATTTTATATTATGCAGTATTTTAGAATTAACAAAAACGGGTGATGTTATAAACTAAAACTATCTGAATATGATTTGATTAGATTTAATCAAGAGTAATTGATTTTTCTCAACTTGCAAAATATTTAATTTTTTATCTAACTCTTTTTGATTGAGCAAAGACACTACACCAAAACACAAAGATAACAAAGCAGCTTCTTTTTTGTTTTTTATTAAAGCCAATATAACAACAGGCGGATGAAATTTAGAAATATTATAAGCATCTGCAAAATTATCCACTATAATAGCCTTAATAGGTAAATTGAAAGCAGATTCCACAGCGCTTAATAAAATCTTTTCTCGAAAAGTTTGTGGTTCATAAACACGTGAAAAAAAATAATAATCTAATATTTTTTCTGCTTGCCCATTAATTCTATGCATATACCTGACAGATTCTACAGGGTAATTACCTGAAGCTGACTCGCCTGATAGCATAGTAGCAGTTGTGCCTTCTCGCACCGCATTAAACACATCAGAAATTTCAGCTTTAGTAGGACGCGGATTTTTTTGCATTGATTCCAACATTTGAGTAGCTACAATAACAATTTTCCCTTTTGTTAAACATTTATCGATTATTTGACTTTGATATAAAGGAACTAATTCGCCCGCTACTTCAATTCCTAAATCGCCCCTTGCCACCATAATACCATCTGATAAATCTATAATAGAATCTATATTATCGACAGCTTCTTGATTTTCAATTTTGGAAATAATTTGAATTTGATCATTTTTATACTTTTGCAAAATATCCTTTATATCTTGGACATCTTGAGCATTTCTAACGAAAGAAGCAGCAATATAATCATAATTTTCTTTTATCGCAAAAATAATATCTTGACGATCTTTTTCGGAAATAAAAGGTATTTTTAAACTAATGCCAGGAACATTTACACCACGACGAGATTTAACTATATGACTATTTTGAGCCTTGGTAACGAGTTCTCTATTTGTAGCATCTTTGTCAATAACTTCTAAAGATAAATAACCATCGTCAATATTAACTAAATCACCTATACTTAATTCATCATAAAATTTATCATAAGTAACAGAAAAAACAGAATTATTGCCCAAAATTTCTTTAGAAGATATTCGGACTAAAGAATCTTTTTCAATCATTGTTGCGTCATCAAATTCATGCGTTCTGATTTCCGGACCTTTAGTATCTAACATAATAGATACATTAGTATTTAATTCTTCGTTTAATTTTTCAATAACTTGGATTAACTTCTTACTTGTATCATGATTCGCATGAGAAAAATTAAATCTAGCTACATTCATACCAGCAATAATTAATTGTTTTAAAATTTCTGGATTATAAGACGCTGGACCTAAAGTGCAAATAATCTTTGTTTTATTCATAAAAACACACTTTTCACCTTTTTATTATATTAATACAAACTTTTTATTTCTGACCCAAATTATTATTTCATTTACGTATACGCAAAAAATTCAATACAATAAATAAAATAAATTATAATCACTTCTATATTATAAAATTTTTTTTAATTTTATAACGAATAAATAAAGTCTAAACATAAAATTCCCTTATGTTAAATAAAAAGTTAGTATCGAAAAAATAAAAATAAAAAACGGGGGCCTTGGCAAAAAGGATTCATACTAAGAACATTCGTTTATTTAACTAGCTCTAATTAAACTAAGATAATCTCAACTTTTAAAAAAAAAGTTTTTTATCGCAAAATGATATTATACATACGATAGTTAAATAAACAAGTATTGTAACTTTCTTTCATAGAATTAATCTTTGCTTTATCTCTTGCCAAATAAATATAATTCTAGTAGGTTCGTTAATTTCAAAGCCAAATTCTAAAAACCTAGGAAATTTAAAACAAAAACGTATGAATCTGATAGGTATCGGTTAGAAAATATTTTATAATCTTGATAATTAACAAAACTAAAAGTTTTATAATTTAAGTAAACTAAATTATGAGAAAACAAAAAAAAGATAAACTTATCCACAACCAAAGTACTAATGTGAAAAAACACGAAAAAATAAGTTTAAATAATTAACAATAAATAAGCAGATATTAAACGTTTCCAGAAAAAATAGTATTTAGTTTAACTATAATAACTAATTAGCCAAAAATAGCCAGCCTCACTAAATTTAACTATATGATTTATTTTGAAAAGGTAATATGTATAATCCGAATAGCATTTAGCTTGAATTTCTTTTAAAAACAAAAATTTTTTATTTTTCTAAAAATAAAAACGATAAAAGAAGATTAATAAAAATTTAACCACTACTACCTAAAATTATTACTTAGGGGGAGTTGACTTGATTATAGCAATTCCTCCTTACTTTAAATAAATAATAAAGTAAAATACGTATCTGATAAAAAATTACTGATTTCTTAAAGTAAATTTTTTAAATCACTAAAAACATTTTATTTTATAATGTAAAAATATAATGTTCATATAAGGTATCAACACATATGAGAAAATTCAGAGGTTAAAATAACTTATATTATTACAAACGATCCTAATCTTATAACAATTTAGCAATTAAATTAATGGCAATCAAAAAAGTAATAATAGAAAAAAAATATTTATTTATAATATTCATTTTTTTATCAATTTTACGGAAGAAATCAATGAAAAAAGAAATCAAAATCATTAATCCATCAGTTAAGATTAAAATTCTTTTTAAATCGATGTTCAATCGTTGTTCTAAATATAAAAAAATAACATCAGTACCTCCTGTAGAAGAACTACTAGAAAAAATTAAACCACACCCTATACCAACACAAAGCCCGATTATTAAAGAAGAAAAAAACAATCTTAAAAAGCTATTTTTTTTAATAAAATCCGGCAATATATTAAGAAAAAAATTTCTGTCAATATGAAAATAATCTAAATTTTTAATTATGAAAGCAAAAACAAAATTTAATAAAAGAGTAGAAATAAAGAAAAAAAGTGTGTCTTTTAAGAAAAAACCAAATAATAAAATTATCAAAATTCGAGCAATAATAATGTTATGATTTGTACTAAAAAAATAATTCTGTTGTTTAGTTTTTTTGTCATAAAAAAAGATTTTGTCTAAAAACAACAAACTACTTTCTAATCCGCCTATAATAAATTCTTCAGGCAAAATAAAAAAATAAATACTAAAAATTAATAAAAGAGACCCTAAAAAAATTTTTATTAATTTAAAATGCAACTTAACATCGTTTGTATAAAAATACAATAGCGGCGAAAGCAAAGGATAGAAACAAATCATTAATGAAAATATAAAAATTAAAAATATAGAAACTATTATAGATATTTTGAAAAAATTTTTCACTTCATACCCCCTTTTAACACATAAATTAAACAAAAAATAAAACTAAAAATGACAGAAAAAATTTCCCCAGGTTAAAATAAAAAAGTAATTTACAACAGTGATTAAAAACAAAAGAAATAAATAAAAAGAAATAAAAAAACTGACAAAAATTTGAAAATAATTTTTGTTAAATCAAAAGCAATTCTATCTCCAAAACAAGAAATAATTCAATTGTGTAAAAATAAAAAAAACAAAAAAGGTTTAATAACTTTTTTTTGATACATTTTCTTGTGTAAAATTTTCTACCATAACATGATAATCATCTTTGACAATAATTAAATTAGTTGTTACATGAGGAGTAATATCAGCAATTCTCTGAGGCGGAATAGCAATCAAAAATTGAATTTTTAAATCATTAAAAAAATTCATCATTGATTCTATTCTATTCTCGTCCATATTATTAAAAGCTTCATCAAATAAAACTAGACATCCTTTATCATGATATTCTTCTGATAACAATTGTTCAAAACAAATTGCCATTATAACATAAAAAGGTACTTGAGTTTCGCCGCCTGATTTTTCTCGAAAAATTTTAGAAAACAAAGAAATATCACCATTTAAATCATTTATCTGAATATCATAAGTCATATAATTACGATAGTCTAAAAATGAGTTAACTATTAGTTCATATCCTTCATCAAAAGAAATTATTTTCTGAAACAACTCATCTAATAAAATACTATTATAAGACAAACTTTTTTCCTTTGATTTTTCATTTGGAGAATGATCGTTTGCATCAATAATCATAGAATAGTATCTTTTATATTCAGGATTTTCCGAAGGCTTTATCAGAAGTTGGTAACGATCATTGCCAAATGGTCTATTATAAAGAATAGTGTTTAGCCTTCTAATTTGTTGTTGAGCATTCGCTATACTATCTCTCAACTTATTAATAAATTCTTCTTTAAAAATAATTTCAGTTTTTCGTGTTAATTCTTTAGATTCTTGTTCATAAATTATTAAATTTTGAGTAACAATAGAATTATATTCTTGCAAAAAATAATCAAGATATTCTAATTTAGCTTCTACATCGGAAATATGATGAGTTGTGATGTACACATGCATTAATTGAATCAAATCCATTTTTTGAGTATTTTTTTGTTGTTCTATCATTTGAATATTAGCTTTTATTTGCTTAATGATAATGTCATAAGCATAGTTATATTTTTGTAAATAATTTTGTAACTGAGTAAGAGATTTTTCCGCCAAACTAACCTCTTTTTGTTCGATATCATATAGTTTTTGTTTCATTTCTGATAATTCTTTTTGTAGTAAAATAATTTTTTTTTCATAAATATTAAAATTATTTTTACTTTCGGCAATATTTAATAAAATTGTATCTAACTCGTGACTTTTTTCGTTTTTTTCGCGTTGGATTTGGCTTAATTTATTTTCTACTTCCGAAAAAAATAGTTGAGATTGATCTAATTTAGCGATGTTTTCCTTAATTGATTTAATTTCTTTATTTTTATTGCTTAGCTTCGTGCATAAAGACAAATAATCTATTGTAATAACATGTGATATTTGACTACTTTGAATAAGTTTAAGAATACTTTCATTTTTAGAAAAATTTTTTTGTTTTTCTGATAAGTCATGTTGTAATTTATCAATTTCTAACAAAGTCATTTTTTGACGTATATGGCCAGAATTAACACCAATGTAAGGAATTTGATAAGTTTTAGGATTCAATTTCTTTACAGTATAATTGCTATAAATCATACCTTGAGGAGTAATAGATTTTTTATGTTTTTGCAAATTTGCCACATATATTTCGCATATTACATTAGATAACAAAAGCTTAGCATATTTTAAAGCATTTTTATGAGGAGTAGTTATCTTAGTTGCTAAACTATTATGATTATCAGATATATAAGGAATTTTATCGACATTTACTAGTCCTATATCAAAAAATTGTTCGTTTAATTGAATTTTTTCATATATTTTTAGAGCCTGATGGAAATAATCAGAATCTATAATCAAATTAAATTTTCTATTCCCTAAAAAACCTTCTATAGCGTTACGCCATAATTCGTCATTAATATCTATTAATTCACACAAAGGACTAACAATAACTTTTTTATTATAAAAATTACTTAATTCCATCTTTAAAAGAGAAATTATCTTTTGAAGATAGAAAGGATATGATTTTGTCTTATCTAAAATACAATTCAAACAGTTATTTTTATCAAGTATCTTTTTTGTCAAATCATTAATACTTTTTTGTAGTTCATTCTGTTTAATACTAAGTAAAAGCATTTCACGAGATAAGTAATCTGATAATTTCATCAAATCCTGCTGCAAAGATAAATAATCTACTACTTTTTCTTTGTTATCGATAAATTCATTTGCATTCTGCAAAATCAAATTTAAATCTTTTGTTATATCAGGAATTAAATGAAATAAATTTTGTAAAATCTGAATTTCTTTTTTTAATTTTTGAACAAAAACGTCTATTTGTTCTTTTAAATCTTGGTAAATAAACTGATGATAAGCTAAATCTTTTTGTAAAGAATTAAATAAAAAGAAAGAATCACTATTTTTTTTAGTTTCCAATTGGAAAAAATCATTATTTAAATTTTCTATATACAAATAAAACTTCTTTTTTTGCTCTAAATATATCTTTATATTAGATTCTTCTTGAATTTTCCGGCTCAATAACTCTTTCAAACTATTATTATATATCTCAATAGAAATTTTTCGTTCTAATAAATTATTAATTTTAATTTGATTATCTAGCAATTCTAATGTTTTATGAATATCCATAATTTTTGTTAAATGCTTTAATTTGTTTTGTTCTAATTCAATTTGTGATTCGATTTGTTTTAATTGTTTCACACTATTTTTAAGACTAGAAACATTAACAGGATTCGCTTCTAATAAAAAATCAAATACAAAATTCTGTAAATTAAGAGGTTTAAAAGCTAGAGCTTTGGGTAATATTTGAATATACTTAGTAATATTTATTTGTAGATATTTTCCTATTGCGTTTTGATATTGTTTTTTCGTATCAAAAAAATAGAAAAATGGATCATTTTGACGTACTGAAAATAAAAATTGTTCTTGATTTTTCGGTGTTTGATTTAAAATAAAAATATCATCTCTAAAAGTTATATTTTCTAAAAAATAAAACTTTTCCTTTAAAATCCCTCCTAAAGATAATTCCAAGACGCAACCAAAAATAGCATATTTTTCTTTTTGAGTGTCATAAAATTCCAAAGCAATATGGGTAATAACATCTCTTTCTCTTAAAAATTCTTTTTTTTCAGTACCTATTTTGCCTCTAATATAGCTTTCTAAAGAACGTTTTGCATTAACATTAGCTGCTATATTAAATTTAACATTATTGCGTTCCCCTATTAAAACGTATTGCAAAGCATCTAATAAAGTTGATTTACCTGAACCATTTTCCCCTGAAATTAAAACATTATCTTTAATTTCTATTGTTTGAAATGAAAATAAATGCCAATTAACCAATTGTATTTTAGTTAGTTTTTTCATTTGATATCCTATATTAAAGTGGTATAAATAGACGATAAAAAGCGAGCTACATTTCTAAAAAACTGTTTAATTATTAATTTGTTTGTAAAACAACAAATTAAATTAAAAAAATTTAAAAACCTAACTACTTTTAATATCGTTAACGTAAATGAATTAATCCATTACTTAGAACATGAAATTCGTAGTTCTTAAAATGAATTTTTTAGATTAAATAAATTTAATAATTATTCATAACCGATGTAAAATGATAATTTATTTTAAGACGATGTACTAAAAGTTCTTGTTGAGAGACTATATTTAATTTAAGATTACAAAATAAAATTCGTTATAAAATAATTTGAAAAACCCTCCTCTCCTAAAGAGATCTAAATAAATGATACCAAAAAAAGTCACATTTAAAACCAAACTGTTAGCTAAATAACAATTAAAGTTCAGATGTGACTTATTAATAGAGCACTTTTTTTGAAGTACTATATTTTTGTGGTTTATATAATAATGACTATGAATAAAAGAAAATAAATTCAAATGAAAACGTATAAGAGTTGCTTTGTTAGTGATAATGAAAATAATTTTCAGATGTTTGATCGCTTTATCTTTGAACATTTATTTTTATACTCATATCTTAAACAACTCAATAAATCAAACAAATTTTGGCTATTATTTAATTTTTAGTTAATTTTTTAAAAAACTTTTAAATTACCAAAAAGATAAATTACAAAACATTAATTTATGCTTCTAAACCTTAATAAACTATCATTTATAAAAAAACAATCCGATGATAAATAATATTTTTAGCAGAAAAAAATTAGTTAATGTGTAAACCAGAAAATGTGCCGCTTATCTCTATTTTCTTTTAAGACATTAAAAAATATTACTAAAGTTTATTAAAATGAAATCATTTATTAATATTTATAAATCGCATTTAAAAATTACAATAATTTAATTCATTAAAAGATATTTTCTACTTTTTACTACTTCCTCATAAAATTAAATTCACATAATTAAAACAAATTAAAAATTCTTTTGAGCAGTTGTTTTAATGATTTCGCATTCATTATTAATCTTTTTGTAATGTGTTTATTGTTTTACATCTTCATTTTACTATGTTTTTGATTTTAAATATGATTTACGAAAGAATAATATTAATCATGTCTATTAAATGTATTGATCCAAATAATTCCAAACTATTAAGAGCATTTAAAAAACTTTTCAAATTAATTATATTTCAAAAATATATTTCTATTGAAAATTCCAAATGTAAATAAATCTTAAAAAATAATACATCTTTTTAGATAATAAAAAAAATTATAACAGACACACAATATGATAAAATAAAATATTTTCTATTTTTACATTTAGTTGATACTAAATAACCAACTGCTTTATATATCTAATGCAATTATTTTTGCAAAATAATATCAATTGGTTTTTTAAAGGATATTTTGAAAATTTCCATAAAGCTAACTACAAAAGAAAAAACAAAAACAAAAATAGTAATAATTGAAATTGAATAAAAACCAAATTCTATTAATGTTATCCAAACTAAATTAGAAATCCATTGATTTCCAAGAAAAATTAAAAATTTAGTCACACAAAGAGATAATAACAGATTAATAATAGAAATTAGAATAACTTCTTGAATAAAAATTTTAGCAATATCAAAACTATTGGCTCCAATAGCTTTTAAAATACCAATATCTTTAATTTTATCTTTGATACTCGAAGAAATAAAATTAAACATTAAAACAGCAGAAAATATAATATAATTAACACTTAAAAATAAGAATACACCGCTTAAAATTTGAAAAATGGGGTTAACAGCATCAATAAATTTTATAGCTGGTATATTAGATAATGAAATCTTAAAAGGGATTTTATTGTCATAAGAATTTTCATAATGTGCTTCTACAATTTCTTTTATCTCTTCTTCGCTTAAATTTTTTGAAGTACCTATCAAACTACTTACTGGAAAAGATGATTCAATTATTTTTTTTAATTCTTTATTTTCGATAAAAAATATTTTTTTAACTCCCTCTTCTACGTCTAATCTATATAAAACATAGGAAACACTTTTGATCAAATCCGCAAAAAAATCTTTTAACAATTGCTTAGCTTCATCAGGTTTTAAATTGGCTACATTTTCAAAACGTTTTTCCGGAAACATTTCTTCCAATAAACCTAAATCTTCTATTTCTTCCAATAAACCTAAATCTTCTTGAACTAATTGATGTGAAATTATTTTCGAAAAAAATTTTTGGTATTCTTTTAATTTATCAAAATAATATTGAGTAATAAAGACTTTTTTTTGATTTGAGTCTCTGTCTATTGGTTTTTTTGTTTTCAATCCTATATTATTAATTACCTTGTTCAAATCTTTTATATCTTCGACAAAAACAATGTTAACCTGATCTTCATAAAAAGTCCATGCTATTTTACTAAAAAACTGATGATTGGGGGCATCTTCTTTATTTATTTTATAAACAGTTTGAAAATATGCATGAGGATATGCTTTTTGTAGTTTTTTAAATTGGTCATTTGTTGTTCTATGTTCTTTTACTTTTGTTATAATCAATGGAATATGACGATTTTCCGTTAAAGAACTTTTAGCAGCTGTTTTAGCATTATAAAAAGAAAAAGATAAAGCTAAACCTAAAAAAATTAAAGAAAAACTAGTCAAAAAAATATTAAAGAAAAAATTTGCTTTTTTGTTTTTTAAAGTATTAAAAACTATTTTATAACATGTTAATAAAGGTAGTCGTGATTTGATAGATCTATAAATACTAACATTATCACTGTCTTCATTAGAAAAAACAGTATCTTGGAATTGTTTCGAATAAAAATCGTTACTATTTTGAATATGAGCAAAATGAGATAGTTTTAATTCGCTACCATTATTTTGTTGTCTCGTTTTATCAGCAATTATGTTTCCATCTGAAAGTTCAATAATACGATCAGCATAAGAACATGCTGCATTTAAATTATGTGAATTTATAATAACTAATTTAGTTTTAGACAATTCTTTCAAAATGTCTAAAACATCTTTTTCTGTTTTAATATCTAAAGCACCTGTAGGTTCATCACACATAATAATTTCAGGGTTTTTAACAATAGCTCTAGCGATAGCTACTCTTTGCTGTTGACCTCCTGATAATTGTTTGGGAAAACGATGGCCCAAATTATCTAAATTTAACCTTTTCAAAACAGAATTAATTTTTGAACTATTAATTTTTTTACTTTGTAATTCCAAAGCAATACCTATATTTTGAAGTACTGTAAAATCATCTATTAAATTATAATCTTGAAACACAAAACCTACCGCTGAATTACGATATGAATCAAAATTAGAAGGTTTAAAATCTTTGGTAGAAATGTTTTTGAAAATCATATCACCGCTACTATATTTGTCTAACCCCCCTAAAATATGCATCAAAGTGGTTTTTCCGCTACCTGATTTGCCAATAATAAAAATAAGTCCTTTTTGGGGAAATTCTAAATTTATATTTTTTAAAACAACAATATCATTTTGATCATTTTGTCCGTATTTTTTAAATACATTTTTAAGTTTTAACATATTTCTTACATACTTTCTTAATAACATTTCTATCACTTAAAAATTTAATGACAAAGTCTAGTAAAGTTAGAGCATAGAGATTATTTAATTATAATATATTTTCTTTTTTTTAACTATTCAAAAAATCTTATTTACTTTAAAAGGGAGAGCAATAACTTTAAAAAATGGCACCAATGAGAAGCCTTAATTTAAACTGAACTATTATTAAATTAACAGTTTGATTTTTATTTTCACTTTGATGTACAAAAAGTTAACAAGTGGTTTACAAAATGAAACAATAATAATTTTATTTTATATTATCTCATGAAAATATTTTATCAGTTTGAAAAGATATTAAATTCTCTACTTAAAATCAAACCTTAAAGCCTTTTTTGAAAAAAAGTTGTCTTAAAAAAGGAAACAATGCAACATATAAAGATAAGAAAGTACATAAATATTTAGTTAAAACTGGCTAATAGTAAATAAATTCATTTTTAAAAAGTTGGATGATTAAAATATTCTGCTTAGAGAATTAATTCTTGGGGGGAGTTTTTTTGGTATTAGATGCCCCAAAAATAAGCTATTTTCACAATCTTTGCAGCCGAAATCCGAATGTTTACACCCGGAGGAATTATAATCACAAAACTACCTGGATCGCCAAAGAAACTTACAGGTTAAAGATAGTAGATATAGTAATTTTAATGGTGTCATACCAATGGTTTTTACTGTTTAAACAGGTTAAATATTATCAATAAATGTTAGACTAAGAAAAAGCCAAACCAACCGCGGAGGAACTTGCCCGACACAACAAGAAACTACTAAACTTACTCTTTTAGAGATCGATTAACAAATCAAAGATCTTAATAAAATAGCGCCTTTACTAAAACAAAATAATACAACATGAATTTTCCGATCTGATGCATTTTAATTTTTGCTCCTTTGATCTTTGGAATAATGACGGCCTCACCCGTGATCATAATGGCCAACAAGATTTTCATGCGTTAAGTTTTAATAAAAAGATACTATCACTTTTTTATTATAAATTGTTGAATACATAGGAAAAAATAAAAAAACAATAGAAACATATTTATATTATCAAGGACCTTTAAATAAATATGTATGTATCCGGTGAAAGTTTATTATAACCTAACCCAGTTAGGAATATTTTAAGTTTATATACGGGGAAGTTTTATGCGAAACGAGAGAGCAAAAAAACTAAACTAAGAATCTAAAGAACTTCTAAAAAATATTTAACATAAAAAAATAAGTATTTCTTGATTAATCATTTTAAATTATGAATCGAAGTTCTTCAGTCTTTTATGTTTTAACTCCTTTTAAGTTACAAATAATCACTACTGCTTATTCTAAAATAGAAAATAAAAAAACCTCCCCAAATGAGAGGTTATTTGTTATTAGAATGGATGAAAAAACCTGCAATTTTCTTCATAAGTTCAAATCATACAAAAAAATTTAATTATGTTAAATCACTATCTCTTCAATGAACACAAACTAAGTTCTTATTTCAACAAAAATCCTTGTGTATCTGAGGCAGTACATTGAATCTTTTTATATTTATCCCTCACAATTAGATACGACGAGTCCTATTTTCCATTTCTGTTAGGTATAATGCGCGTTGCTCTACTAAATTACCTATTAATTGGTTAGTATTTCTAATCAAAGCACGTAAGGCACCATGTGATTTTGTCGGCTCTGATGATCTAGCAAGTTCTAATTGTTCAATAAATTTTTGTAGTTGTTCTCTGTAAAAAACAAGTTTATTATCAATTTCAATTATTTTTTGCTGAAAATCCGCCTCATCATTGACTTGGGAAACGTTTACTTCACGGTTATTATCACTCATTGCTAGAATATTATTATAATAATGACTAAATAAGCCTCTTACTACTAATAAATAAAGTAAAAGTAAGCTAACATTTACAATTTTCATTTTTGTCATTTTAGAGGACATCATAATAAAATTTCTCCTTTTCCTTTTTAAAGATTATATCTTATTTCATAAATAATTTCAATTACTTATACTCCAACTTCTATTTAGGCATTGTTTCAGAATAGTAAAATAGCGGTTCATTCCTATTTCAAAGAATACATATAAGTGTATCTTGAGCTATTTCTAAAACTCTATTCTCAATATAAAAAGCTTCTTTTAACTACCTTATTTATTGAAAAAAGACACAAAATTACTTTTAAACAACTATGCCTTGAAAAGTTTGAATCATTTGAACTCTAGTTTGTATTTGAGTAATAGAAATTATTTATTGCAATGATAAGATGAGAGTGCAGATGCTTATCATTAGCATGTCTATTTTTAAATATTAGATTGCTATTCATCACCGATGAATAAAATTACTACAGCGACTAAAAAAACCTTAGTATTAATAATTATTTACGCTGTACTTTTTAGTTCAACATGGAATTATACTTCCTCTTATTTTTTTAATACAGCAAAGAACCAGACGCTAATTACCATAGTCTAAGCACAATAAATGTCACTATGTTAAATAATCATAATTACATAAATAAATGCTTTCTATTTTGATAACCCGTTGTTTTTTAAAACAACTAACTATCTTCTAACATATTCTCTCTCGCAATGGATATAAATTTTTTTAGTAAAAAATCTAGTTGTTTTATATTCTAACTCTTTTTTTCTGAGGAGGAAAATTTACTAACTGCTTAATGGCAAAACAAGGATTTCAGAAATAAAAATAAATTCAGTTTGTGTTTAAAACTAATGAAAAGAAAAGATTCCCAACTAAAAAAAACTAATATTCTTGCCATTATGTCAGAATATTAGCGAGAGAATAGTATTTATGATAACAATTTTATAGAATATTCAACTTTTATCTTTTTATGATACCTTAAATGTAACTTTTACGCAGTTATTAATTTTAATTTTCTGAACATAATAATCATAAATAAAAAAAACATTTTCTTAATGAGTATTGGCGAATTGTTTTGATTATACAAAAATTTCTAAAAAATAGATAAACAAAAATTAAAATAAAAAACTTTGAAATAAACTTAAATAGCTTGTTTAGAACTTAATAATTCTTGATAATATTCAATCATTTCTAAGTTAACTAGATAAAGAATAGAAGGATAAATTATAATAATTAAATGATCAGATAAGTAGTTACTATTATCTGAATAATCAATAATATTGTATTGACGCAATAAAATTAAAACTCTTTTGAAAGTTTCTTTATTCAATTTCCGGATTTCTGAGTACCCAATGTTTTTTAATTCTGTGTAAATGTCTTGTAAATAAACTTCTACTTTCTTGTTATGAGAAAAAGATTCTTTCTTTTTTTGGAATAAAATGCGAAAAATCAATAAAACTAAACTTTCTTCTTTTTTAAGTTTTAATTTGTTAAAATGATGAAAATTTCTTATAAAAATTACTTCATCATGTTTTTTTATTTCTAATTGAAAATCAACTAATTGAAAAAAAGAATCAAAGAGTTCCTTATAAAACAAAATAAAGCGATAATCATTGGCATCAGCTAACTTTTGAATAGTTAAATAATTCACTTGAAACAATTTATTGACAATTCTAGAAAAAACATCTTTTTCATTTTCTCTTAAAATTCCGAATTTTTGAACAAATGTATTTAATGCTAGTGTTTTTTTATCCATAAAACCTTTTTTTCTTTAAAATATTTTTTTCATAAATCATTTGTTAAAGATGTAAAATTGATGTAAAAATCAATTTCTCACTAAGTATGAAATATGCCTGTCTCTTAATCCCATACTGAAAAAAATAAAAATATACGAATAAAATAAATTTTCTAATACATATAGATAACATACTTTTGTCTAGAATTATACAACTGTTTTGAACTAATTTAAAACGCGAAACTATATAAATATAAGGGGTATGTATTTTGCATATATAAAATATTTTCTGTTTTATAAATAAATAATCTTACTTAAATTAAACGAATTAAAATTATTTCTATAATTTGCTTCTATGATGGCAATTACAAAATGTTTTCTTTAAAAAAATCGTACAATTTATCTGTATCAATATGAGGAGCAACAAAATTAGATGCTTTTTTAACCTCTGGATACAAACTATTCCCCATAGCAATGCCAATATCTGCTGCTTTTAACATTTCTATGTCATTACTACCATCACCCACACAAATTAATTTATAATCAGGATATTTATCTTTAATCTTTTTAATGCTATAATATTTGTTCACGTTCTTCACAGTTAAATCGATATGCGTCTCCCAACAACATATGTTAAAAAGATTGGAATCCTTTAATAAGAATTTAATTTTGTCAATATCCTTCCCTAAAAGTATCATCAAGTAAACTTTATTATTTAAGTAGAAATTATGATCAATTAAATAATCAAATTCTTCTTTTTGATGTTGTTCTAAAGATGATCTTGATAAATTATTATCATTTAAAATAACTTCTTTTTGCATCCCCATTCCAGCTATGGTAATGTTATATGCTTTAGTTTTTTCAAGAATATCAGTGATATGATCTTGTAAAAAAGGTACTTCATCAATGATATTGTTGTTTGAAACAGTTAAAGAACCATTCATAAGCACAAAATATTGAAAACAATAAGAAATCTCATTTATAACATTTAAATTACGATAATTTCTTCCTGTTGCAATTCCTAAAATTGTGTCAGGCAATTTGGATAATTCAATAATTAATTTTTTTGTTTGGGGCAAAACTGTCTTCTTACTATTATGATACACAGTTTGATCGATATCAAAAAAAAATATTCTTCTCATTTATTATTTGTCTAAAACCTCGCATTTAGTTGAACTAACATACAATGAAAAAAGGAAAAATAGATATAAATACTTAGATAATTTTTCTCAATCACACTTAAAAAAACTGAAAGTACTGCAATAGATTTATTATATCAAAAAAAATAAAAATACAAATGACATTTAAAATTATTCATTTGATCACAAAAACCAATACATTTTTGGGTAAATAAATATTAAAAAACAAAGTAATTATTGTTCATAGATAAATTGTTAAAAATTTTCAATTAATATAATTTATTACGAACACTTTAAAATAAATATAAACACAAAAGAAGGTAATATATCCCCTGGTTCAACTTATATAAGTAAAGTTAATATTGTAAAATGTTATTGTGTATAGCTAAAAATTACACTTACAGAATAATTTTTGTAGAATGACACTTTAAAGCATTAACTATAACACATTAGTAATGTTTGAATAAGATTAATTAAAAAAAATCTTGATAATTCTTGCTTATTATACATAAAAATAAAGATTCTGTAATAAATAATAGACAAAAAAAGATATGTTTCATGATATAAAAAAGAAAAAAGTCAAAAACTATATAGAGCGAATATAGTATAAATCTTTACAAGTAATTTCTTTGAAAAACAAATTTATATGGTAAAATATTAAGAAATATTTTGCGTATTGAAATATTTTTTAATGTAAAACCAAAATAATTTTATTCTTAATCAGTGTATTTAATGATACTAGTGTAAATTTTTAAAAGGGAATTTATGAAAAATGCCTCATTTAGCTTTATATCGCAAATATAGACCAAGAAATTTTTCTAACATAATTGGTCAAAAAATAATTATTCAAACCTTAAAAAATGCTATCGAATATCAAAAAATTCATCATTGTTACCTATTAAGCGGCGATAAGGGGGTTGGAAAAACAACACTAGCTAAAAATTTGGCTAAAGTTATTAATTGTGCAAATTTGCAATATCAAGATTGTTGCAATTCATGTCATTCCTGTCTTAGTATAGAACAAAAAGTTAATTTAGATGTAATAGAAATTGATGGAGCTTCTTACAATGGTGTTGGTGAAATTAGAGAATTACAAAATACTGCTAAATATAAACCAAATTTTTTAAAATATAAAATTTACATAATTGACGAAGTTCACGTATTATCTTATAACGCCTTTAATGCTTTGCTAAAATTACTAGAAGAACCGCCTTTAAACCTAATTTTTATTTTAATAACAAGTGAATTATATAAAATTCCTAAAACAATAATTTCTAGGACACAACATTTTCACTTATTAAATATACCAGAAAAAGAAATTGAAAAAAAATTAAGAAATATTACAAAAGAAGAAAAAATTTCAATCGATAATAAAGCTTTAAATAAAATAGCTTTTTATTCCAATGGCAGCATGAGAGATGCTCTAAACTTATTAGATAAAGTAAGTTCTTATCAAAATAATATCATAAAACAAGAAGATATTGAAACCATTTTAGGTATTGTTCCGGAAGCTCAAATAGAAAAATTAGCGAAATGTTTATTCAACAAAGATACTAAAACAATAATTTCTCTTTTAGAATCTATTTTAGCACCTAGTATCGAAATTAACCTCTTTATAGATGATTTAATCGATTTTTTTCAAACTTGTTTTATTAATTGTTTCCAAAGCGAAAACGACTTTAAAAATGTATTATATGAAATACCTCATAAAATTAGTACAAAAATTTTATACACATTATTACAGCTAAAACAAGACATTAGGTGGTGTAAGCAAAAAAAAAACTTATTAATTATAAATTTTATACAACTAAATCAATACTTAATAAACCAAAATTTCAATTTACAAAACAAACAAACTAAAACGAATACTAAAACAAATCTTACTTATGGGCAAGACAAAAGTTTTTCAGAAATAACAATAACAAATGAACAAAACAAAAATGATAATCTACAATTAGATTTTAATCATCTTGCCAAAAAACAAAATAATCTAGCAAATAATTACGATAAATTTCATATAAATAAAAAAGAAAACAATTTTACAAAACGTTTAAAACAAATTTTAATTAACCCTGATTTAACAGTTACAGAAACTTTAAAAAAAGGATGGCCTAAGTTAGAAAATTTTCCTCAAAAAGATTTAGAAATTGCCGCAAGATGTTTATACAAAAGTAATGTACTATTAATAAATCAAAGCAAAGAATTACTTTTATCTTGCGAAACCTTAAGCCATTATAAACAATTAATCAAAATAAATATAAAAAATAAAATTAAAACTATTCTAAATTCTAAAACCAAATTAATCGAAGAATATTTTGTTATTTTGAATAAAGACTGGGAACAAGTATTAAAACCTGTTTACTTAAAATTTCAAAGTACCAGAAATAAAAAGGATGTAGATTTATCCGACCTAGATGTACATTTCTATGAACGAAATTCAACTTTAAATTTAGAAACAAAACAGTCAATTATTATTGAATTAGCAAAAGAATATTTTGGTTTAGAAAAAGTAAAAATTTCAGAATCAAAAAAATGAAAGAAAAATGAAAGTCTATTGATTGTATTAAGGAACACTAAGAAATGAGAACTAACGTAAATATGTTCGAAAAATTAAAAAAAATTCAAGAAGCTATTCAAAAAGAACAAAAAAAATTAGAATCTAAAGAATTTATTTCTAGAATAGGTAATGTAATTATAGTCATGCAAGGGACTAAACAAGTTGTAGATGTTCAAATTAAAAATATAGATGTCATGAAAAATATAGATTTAATACAAGAAAGTCTTTTGATATGTTTTAACAATGTTTTAAAACAAGTAGAAAAAGCATCTAAAGATGTTATTGACAAAGCTTCTGAAAATTTAGACTTATAATGCATTTATAAATCTAAATACAAAATCAGTCATTCTTCTAATCAAAGTAGTAAAATAAATTATCTAAAAATATAAATTTAATCCATGTTCATATTAGCATAACACAAATTAATTTAGCAAAAGGAGATACTTCTCGTGTTTAACAATAATAACGACAAAATAACACCAATTAAATCTATGATAGAAATTTCTTTTCAAATTTTAAAAAAAAATAATAAACCCATGCCTATCTATCAATTAATGAAAAAAGTATGCCAAATCAAAGAAATCAATTTCAAAAACGAAGAAAAATTATCCCAGTTATATCTAGATATTGTTTCAAGCGGTCTTTTTGTTTTCCACGGGGAAGATCTTTGGGGGATTAAAGAAAATAATCTGAATTTATGGGATAAAGAATATTATATAAACACGAATAAGGATAATAATAAAATCAAATTAGACTTAGAAAAAGAAATTTTAAATCTAGAAGATTTAACTTTACAAAATATAAATGAAAGTATCGCAGAAGAAGAAATAGATAACGATAATACAGAAGAAGAAAACTTAGATTTAGATTTAGACATAGAAAATGAACCATTAGAAAACAATAGCATAGAACTAGAATCAGAAGAAGGAGATGATATCGAAAGCGACGAAGACAAAAGCGAAGAAATTATGGATGATTATGATTATTTATATGAAAATAAATAATGGATAATAATATTATCAAAAAATTCTAAACTTATTTTTTGTAATAATTTTAATCAAAATATAATTTATTTCTAAAAAAGAAATTAAATTTAACACACATAAAAGATAAAAAATGGAGCATTAGAATGTTACTAGGAATGTATAATTACACTGTATATATGACTTATTTAAATTTATTAAGTGGATTCTATGGTATAATCTTCACCTTAGAAAAAGATAAAATCGTTTTTTCTTGTATTTGTCTATCAATATCGGGAATTTTAGATATTTTAGACGGGATTATTAGTCGTAGTAAAAAAAAACGTTCTGTACAAGAAAAGAGATACGGAGTCCAAATAGATTCTCTAGCAGACTTAGTTAGTTTTGGAATGTTACCTGTTTTTATCGGATTATCTTTATTTAAAAACACTTTTAAATTAGAATTTAGTAATATTTACAATATATGTTTTCTTATTTGTGGTTCTTTATATATTCTAGCTTCTTTAATAAGGCTCGCATATTTTAATATTAGAAGCGAAGTAATTAATCCATCCGCTTCTAACACTTTTATTGGAATTCCAGTCACTATTTCATCTGTTATTTATCCATTACTAGTTTTGTTTTATTTTATTTTAGAAAAAATACAACCATTGAATTTTTATAACCAAAAAATTTTTTTATTCGCATATATATTTAGTTTTATTTTATTATCATTTTTATTTGTATGTGATAAAATCAAATTTAAAAAACCAACAAATATTTTTCATTTTATTTTATTTTTACTTTTAATAGCAGTAGCACTTATTGCCCTACACTTATAATTAAATTTTTTTAGGTATATAATATGAAAAAAACAACCAAGATAAACAAAAATAATACTGATCCCAAAATAACCAGTTTAAAACAAAAGATACTATATCACAAGATAAGGAAAAATTGGTTCAAAAGATTTTTATTAAAAATTATTGTTTCCAAATTTTTTACTAAAATAATTAGTGTATATCTAAAGTCTCCTGTGTCTAGAATACATATTAATAAAATGATCAAAAAAACTAATATTGACATAAACTTATTTTGTAAATCTGAATTTTATTCTTATAATGATTTTTTCACTCGTCAATACAAAAAAATAAATTTTTCTAAATGTAGTGATGATTTTATAAGTCCAGGAGAAGGCGAAATATGTATCTATCCAATCAACAAAAAAAGCATTTACAATATTAAAAATACTAAATATCATTTAAACGACCTTCTGAAAAATAGCCGTTTAGCTGATGAATATGTAAATGGTTTTTTAGTACTTTTAAGATTAAAAGACACCGACTACCATCGTTACATATTTATTGATAATGGTTATCAAAATAAAAATACCTATAAAATAAAAGGAAAACTACACACTGTTAATCCTATCGCTTTTCAATATTTTAATGTGTTTAAAGAAAATAGTCGTGAATATAATATTTTGCATACCCAAAATTTTGGCCAAATTATCCAAATCGAAATAGGAGCTTTATTAGTAGGAAAGATTAATAATCATAACATTATACATTTTAAAAAAGGGCAAGAAAAAGGTTTTTTTTCTTTTGGTGGTTCTACAATTGTTTTATTAGTAAAACAAGATAAAGTTTCCTTTGATCAAAAAATTATAAAAAATACCCAAAACAATAAAGAAACCAAAATTAACATAGGAGAAAAAATAGGATTAAAAATTTAAACAATACGGAAATAAATAATCCATTTTAATTTCATTTTTTGGAGAAAGATAGATAGATAAATATGAATAATCAAAATACCAAAACTAAATTTATTTTTATTACAGGCGGAGTAGTATCAGGATTAGGTAAGGGAATAATTGCATCATCTATAGGCCATATTTTAAAAAAACGCGGATTAAAAGTTTTTATCCAAAAATTTGATCCTTATATTAATGTTGATTCCGGAACAATGAGTCCTTACCAACATGGAGAAGTGTTTGTGACAAACGACGGAACTGAAACTGATTTAGATTTAGGTAATTATGAAAGATATCTAGATATAAACCTTTCAAAAGATTCTAGTATCACAACTGGTCAAATTTACCAATCTGTTATTAACAAGGAAAGAGAAGGAAAATATTTAGGAAAAACTATCCAAATCATTCCTCATATCACTGACGAAATTAAAAACAGAATACTCAAGTTTAATAAAATATCAGATTACGATATAGTTATTGTTGAAATAGGAGGAACTATAGGTGACATGGAATCACTACCTTTTGTAGAATCTATTAGACAAATTAGACATAAGCTAGGATGGCATAATGTTATTTATGTACATAATACTTTTATACCTTATCTTCAGACTTCACAAGAATCTAAAACAAAACCAACTCAACATAGTATTAAAGAATTAAGATCATTAGGCATACAACCACAAATTTTAATTTTAAGAAGCGAAAAAAATATTCCCTTAGAAATGAAAAAAAAAATATCTATTTTGTGTGACGTACAAACAAAAGCTATTTTCGAAAACACTAATGTGGATATTTTATACCAAATAACAATCAATCTACATAAACAAAAAATAGATAATTTTATTTTAGACTACTTCCGTATAAATAATTTGCCGAAATCAAATTTATCAGAATACAAATATTTAATTCATAAAATAAGTCACTTAAAAAACCAAATAACTGTTGCTTTAGTTGGTAAATACGTTAACTGCCATGATGCTTATTTATCTATTTTAGAAGCTCTAAAACATGCTTCCTATTATCATAATGTTAAAATATATATTAAATGGGTGGATTCTGAAATTTTGATGGAAGATAATATAAACGATAATCTTAAAGAATGTGATGGTATTTTAATTCCTGGTGGTTTTGGAGCTAGAGCTATTGAAGGCAAAATCAAAGCTGTTACGTATGCTCGCGAGAATAATATTCCTTTTTTTGGTATTTGTTTGGGAATGCAAACAGCTATCATTGAATATGCTCGTAAAATTTTAAAATTGAAAAAAGCTAACTCAATAGAAATAGACCCAGATACTCCTTTTCCTGTGATTACAAAAAAAATCAAACAAGACAATTTAGGTGGTTCTTTACGATTAGGATTATATGCTTGCCAAATAAATTGTAATGAAGGAGCAAGTTATAAAATTTATCAAAAAGAAACTATCTACGAAAGATACCGTCATCGCTATGAAATGAATTTAGAATATTTACAATTATTTGCCAAAGACGATAATTTTATAATCACAGGCTTTAATCCTGACAATAAAATACCTGAAATTATAGAATTAAAAAATCATATTTGGTTTATAGGAGTACAATTCCATCCTGAATTTTTATCAAGACCTTTAACCCCTCACCCTCTCTTTAAAAGTTTTATTCAAAAAACCTTAGAGTACAATAAACAGAAAATATAGATATAATATATTATATAAAAAGATAAAAAAGATAAAAAAGATAAAAAAGATAAAAAAGATAAAAAAGATAAAAAAGATAAAAAAGATAAAAAAGATAAAAAAGATAAAAAAGATAAAAAAGATAAAAAAAGTGTTCAAATAATAATTATTTGAACACTTTTTTGCTCTATTTTGATATATAACTATTTTTATTCATAAAAAATATAAAATAACCCAACTGTATTATAAAAAATTATTTAATTTTCTAGTTTTATATTTTTTGCTTGTTGGTTTATTTTGTTTTTGTATCATCAGTAGCAGTAATAGATGCATCTGTTTGAATTGCATTTATTAGTACTTGAATATCATTTTGTTTAATAGCTCTATATGCAGTTAAAAAAGCAGATGCACTAAAATCACTAATTTTGTCAGATTCTTTTTTTGCTGCATCAATTTTTGTTTTTAAATCGTTCAATTTACTAAACGTTGTTTCTTGAATTTTTTTGTCATCGCTTGCTGATCTATTATGTTTATCCAGAGCTTCTTTTATTTTTGCACACGCGTCACTAAGAGTATTTATTGCTTTTTTTGCTGCTTCTTGTTCTACAGTGTTAGTGCTAGTAGACGATAAAGTATCATTAAGTTTTAAGTTTTGTGCTAATTTATCTAAACTAGATTGAGTTAAAATACTATTACCGAAAGGAAAGAAATTAAGAAACCATGCAGCAACAAAATATATCAACACTAATCCGACACCAGAGACAGCACCAGCAATGATTTTACCGTTTTTAGTTTGCAAAAAATTTTCTTTTTGAATCATAAACACTTTTCTCCTATCTATATTATTATTAAATCTTTGAAAAAAGATCCAATACCGATTTCAATTATAACATATTTTCAAAGTACAATACAAAATACTTATAATTTCAAAACTTATTTTTGAATTTGTTGAAAAAATTTATAAAGCATTTTGTTATCCTCATCGTCATAATGTGTATTTAAATTGTAATTAGCGAAATTTAAAAGACTGTCTATATAATGAATGGAATTTTTGTTATTTGCAACAGCTTGTTTAATAGCTTGTGTGATATCTTGATGATTACGATGAGGGTCTAAATACCAACTCTTCACAATTTCTAATTCATTACTGGTCAAAATTCTACCTTTTAAATCTTCTAAATAGTCTATAGCGGATGCTATGCTGTTATCTTGTTTTTCCAATTGAGCTTGTTTTTGTTTTTTGATATAAACTTTTTCCAATTGAACGAAAGTACCGTCTAAATTAAATATTTCTATCATTTTATCATTCTTCTGAGATTGCAATAAGGAAAAAAAATTCTTTTTAATTAATCTTTCTAAAATAGATTCTACTTCATTTTTGGAAAGATTCATGTATTGAGCTAAAACAGTAGAAGAAAAAATTTTTTGTTCATAGCAACTAAATAAAAAAAGCAAAACAGTTAACTCTGATAAATCTAAATTAATATTTTTATATTCACTAATTAAAATCTTCTCTATATTGAGAACCCCTTTTTCGTAAAGCAATTTAATCATAGATGAGGCCCCCTTTCTCCAGATACTTTTATTAAAGCTATTTTAGCTGCTTGTTGCTCAGCTGATTTTTTAGTTTTTCCAGTTCCTTTGCCTAAAAGTGTAGTTTCCAAATAAACTTCTGCGATAAATTCTTTTTCATGAGCTAATCCTTTTTCGGCAACTATCTTATAATTGATATTTTGATCACGAGTTTGAATTAATTCTTGTAATTGTGTTTTAAAATCAATAATATTAATAACTTTACTTAAGCAAGGCACAATAATATGATGAAATGTTGTCTTAACTTGAAAATAACCTAAATCTAAATAAATAGCCCCGAATAAAGCTTCAAAAGCATCAGCTATAATAGAATAATTATAAACACATCTTTTACGTTCTCCTTTACCCAAAAAAATATACTTGTTTAAGTCTATTTCCTCAGCATAAATTAATAAAGATTCTACGCAAACAGCTTGAGCTCTTTTTTTTGTCATTATTCCTTCATCATCTTTATTTTTTCCGTACAAATAATTAGCCATTAAAAAATTAATTACAGAATCACCTAAAAATTCCAATCTTTCGTTATTAAAATGTTTAAAATTATTTTCATTAGCATAAGAACTATGTGTTAAAGCTCTGATATATAAAGAAATATTTTTAGGTTTAATATTTAACCTTTGAAATAAATTTTTGAGAGACATAATAATCCTTATATTATTGAAATTTTTTCAAAATTTTGGCTAAAAAACCTTGTTCAACTAAAAGTTTAGCCTGCATAATCGCTTTATAAAAAGCATAAGACTTAGAGTTGCCATGCGCTTTTATAACAATTTTATTCAATCCCAATAAAATAGCTCCTCCAATTTCTTTACTGTCTAGTTTTTTGAAAATTGTTTGAATTTTTTTTTGAAAGAACACTCTACTTACTATCTTTTTTGCAAGATTTTCAGTTAAAACTTCTTTAAAAACTGTCCCAAACATATCTGTAAGCCCCTTATGCGTTTTTAAAAGTATATTAGAAGTATAACCATCACTTAACAAAATATCTGCCTCCGTATGAAAAATATTCTGTGGTTCTTCATTTCCTTTAAAAAAAATATTCGGATTAGCTTTTAATAATTTAAAAGTTTCGATCTCTAAATGTCTTCCTTTATCCCCCTCTATACCAATATTTAAGAGTTTTACTATAGGGGTACTAATATTTAAAAAGTCTTGAGCAAGTACAGAAGCACAAATGGCAAAGGATAATAAATCTTCTGGTTTGGTTTCAATATTAGCACCTGCATCTAATAAAATTCTTGTTTTATTGTCTAAAGATGTAAAAATAGGTGCTAAAGATATTCTTTTCATATTACCAACAGTACCAATCATTAAGTAACTTGATAGTACCAAAGCTTGAGTAGGACCGGCCGAAATAACCCCATCTACTTGGTTCTTTCTAGCAGCTTCTAAAGCTAAAAACATTGAGTGTTTAGGATTATCTCTTATTTCTTCTCTAACATACTTAATACCCATGTCTAAATAAAAAGGGGTATGTATGATTTTTATTCTTTGGCTTAATAATTGATAGTGATTAGACCCAGAAATATTTTTTAAAATGTCATTTATTTTATTTGCGTCGCCATATAGATAAATAAATAAATCATTGACTTTAAGTAAAGCTTGAAATACACCTGCGATAATTGATTCAGGAGCAAAATCTCCTCCCATAGCATCTACTGATAATCTAATCATTTTCAACCCTCTTTGTTTTAACTGAATTCACACAGGTATTTATGAACCTGTTTAATAATCTTGTAATCTTCTTTAACATTTAAAAACTTATACATAAAATAACCACTTTGTTTTTTGCCCAAAAAATCTCCCGGACCTCTATGTTTTAAATCAAATTTACTTAAATAAAAACCGTTATCTTCTCTTTTAAGAATATCCAATCTAGAATTATGCTTATGATAAACTAAAAAACAATAATTTTGTTTATTATTTCTACCAATTCTTCCTCTTAATTGATGCAACTGGCTTAATCCGAAATATTCTGCGCCCAAAATAATCATAGTGGTTGCGTTGTAAACATCAATGCCTACTTCTATAATAGAGGTAGATAATAGGATACCTTTCTGGTTATTAATGAAATCGTACATAACAGATTCTTTTTCTTTGAGAGTTTTTTTACCGTGTAAAACATAAAAATGATCAATTTTTTTTGATTTTAACAAAAAAGTTATATTTTGAATATTGAAGAACTTAGACTTATCATCAATAGCAGGAACAACTATATAAGTTTGTTCGTTTTTTACTTGATTTTTAATTAATAAAGGCACAATAAAATCAAAAGAACATTTTATAGTAACAATGTTTCTTTTTTTATAAGGAAGGTTTTTTAATAAAGAAGTTGGCAAAAAACCAAAATACATAGTAGACAAGGTTTTAGGTATCGGAGTAGCTGTTACATGTAAAATGTCAGAACTAGAGTTTTGAGATATAGCTTTTTCTTTAATATCTACACCAAATTTATGAGTTTCATCAAAAATTATTAGACCCAGTTGATCAAAATCAATACTAGATAATACATGAGTGCCTATAACCATTTTAAAAAAACCATTTTTAATATTTTCTTGTAAAAGTTTTTTTGAGATACTTTTAGAAGTTAAAAAAACAGTTTTAATAGAAGGGGAAAATTTTTTAAAATTCAAGTAATGTTGTTTAGCTAAAATTTCAGTAGGAGCCATCAATAAAACCTGTTTACCAGCACTAATAACCCCTAAAGCTGCCAAAAAAACTATTATAGTTTTTCCAGAACTAACGTCTCCTTGAATAATTCTTTCGGTAGAATAATTTTTTTTGAAATCAGAGTAAATACAATTAACTATTTTTTTTTGATCCAAAGTTAATTCAAAAGGAATTGTTTTGATAATTTGACGTACATAATCAATATCATATTCAAGAGGAGTTTTTACAGGTAATTTTTCTTTTAGTTGAAACATTTTTTTAAGTATAAAAAAAGCTTCTTCAAATTTAAATCTTAAAAAAGCTCTCTTTAACATTTGTTGGTTTTGAGGCAAATGAAGATTTTTAAAAGCTTCTGTTTTACTAAGTAAATTATATCTTTGCAAAATTGTCTGATTTAAATTTTCTTTAATATGAAACTTAGGATGACTAAAAAGTTTTTGAATAAAAATTTTAACTTTCTCATCGGAAAAAGATTTAAACTCATAAATAGGTTTAATAGTATTGCAAATATTTAATTCTGAAGAAATAAAAGAAGCAACTACACACCTACGATGTAAATAATATTTGCCTTTAACAAAAACATTCTTTTTAATAGTCAATAATTTTTTCAAAAAAAAATTGTTAAAAACGATAATTTCCAAAACATTCTCATTAGATAATAGTATCTTAAAACGGATTATTTTTTTTTGAGATTTACACATTAATAAAACTGGTTGATTCGTTATAGTTCCGCATAAGTTAACATCTTCCCTATCTCTGATTTGGTTAATGTCAGATAAAATAAAATTTTCGTATTTTTTCGGTCTAGTTAATATTAGTTTTTTAAAATTGTTAATATTATTAGCAGCTAATTTACCTAACGGGTCAAATTGCAAAAACATTTGATTAAAAATAGAATCCATTCTTTATTGGCTCCAAGTAACTATTGAGAACTGATTTAGTAACTGTAACTAGTTTCATAATTTATAAATTATATTTGGAATTGCCTCTTCTCAAAATGTTAATAACAATCTATTTACATACATCGTTTTTTTAAAAAACTGCAAAAACAGAATAAAAAATTTTCTAGACACTTTATAGATCGAAATATTTAGAATATGATTTTTCACGAAGAAAATAATGACCAATCGAATTAGTTTATTTTATCCAACTTTAACATTATTTATTATAACACATTAATCAAACTTCATATGTTAAATGATGATTTTGTCAATTACCTTTACCATTTATACATAAAACAAAACAGCTAGCAAATGAGTAGAGCAAATAAAAACAACATAATTGTTTGACTGAGAACTATCTTTTTATAAGAATAGCAATAACAATGAGAAAGAATTTTAGCGAAATTCAGTCGAATTAAACTGAATTCTTATTTCATAACATCGATAAATATAATGTGTTTTTATACAAAAAAGGTAAACAGATAAATTTTTTTATTTACTACAAAACGTAGTTATAAAAATTAATGGCTAATTTTTATCATGTCTAGTTCAAATTTTTCAAATATTATTTGTTATTTATGCTATATTTCTCTTGACAATAGTGTTAAAAATTCAATATAATCTTAATTGAATAAAGTTATCTTATTTAGATTTTTAACTCTACGTAATTGAAGATTTCATAGTTTTATAGAGACAGAGATTATGAGATAAAAGAATAGGATTTTTCATAACCATGTTTCGTCAACCTCACAAACTATTAATTATTTCAGCTGCTATGTTAGTAAGAAGAATTATAGATTTTTGAGCTATAGAATCTAGTCTAGTATCTACATTAATATCTAAATTAGTCTAAATTTATTCTAAATTAAGGTTAATTTTAATAAAAAGATTCGTAGAACAAATTGAGTATATTTTAATTTTTAATTGGTGGCGATTTTAGTTTTTTTTGCTATCGCTATCTTAATTGGATAAGAAATTAAGAAACGTGATAAAAGTGTCATGTTATTAATAAATTCATGAATTAAAAAATAATTATTCAAAGACTTAGAAAAAAATCTATACTGCCTATTTATAAGATAATTTGCATGTGCACAAATTAGATCAATTCAGTTAAATAGCTATCAGTTTAGTCTGCTAATTGTTAATGACTTAAAACGAAAACAGAAGATGGAGACCAATGTAAAAGTATGCTCTTTATTAAAGATATTAAAACTATTCACACCTGTTACCAACTATACTTACAAAAGAGAATTTCAATTAATGGTTGGATAAAAAATTGTCGATTCCAAAAAAATTTTTTTTTTATTGATTTAAATGATGGAACTTTTGTAGAAAATTTACAAGTCATTTGCAAGGAAAATGTAAATACCAATTTTAGTCAAATAAAAGCAGATTTAAAAATTGGTGCATCTTTAAAGATAGAAGGGGATTTTGTTAAAACCTTAAATAAAAAAACACCTTTCGAATTAGTGGTATCTAAAATTACAGTATTAGGTAAAAGTTCTCTACAGTACCCAATTCAACCTAAAAAACATTCTAAATCTTTTTTGCGTAAAGTTGCTCACTTAAGGTTAAGAACAAACCTTTTCGGAGTTATTTTTCGAATTAGAAATACAGTCACATGCGCCATTCATGATTTTTTTCAAAAAGAAGGGTTTATTAACATTCACACTCCTATCTTAACAGCAAATGATGGGGAAGGAACAGGAGCGTTATTTCAAGTAACCACTTTAAACTTAGATCAAATAGCTAAAAATAAAAATGAAAAAATAAACTATAAACAAGATTTTTTCGGTAAACCCACTTTTTTAACCGTAACAGGCCAATTAGAAGCGGAAGCTTTTGCTACTGCTTTTAATAAAGTTTATACTTTTTCCCCTACTTTTAGAGCAGAAAAATCAAATACACAACGTCATATATCGGAATTTTGGATGATAGAACCTGAGATGGCTTTTTGCGATCTAAAACAAAATATAAAGCTAGCTCAAAAAATGATTAAATATATCATTCATTTTTGTTTAAAATCTAATTTTAAAGATTTTGAATTTCTAGATAACAATATAACAACAGGATTAATCAAGAGATTAGAATCTGTTGTTGACTTGAAAGAATTTCCCCAAATAAAATATAGAGAAGCTATTGACATTTTAACTAAAAATCAAAATTCTTTCAAACAAAAACCATTTTATGGAGATGATTTGTCTACAGAACATGAAAAATATTTAACAGATGTAATCTTTAAAAAACCTGTTTTTGTCATAGATTGGCCAAAGAAAATAAAAGCTTTTTATATGAAAAACAATCCAGACAACGAGACTGTAGCTGCTATGGATCTATTAGTGCCTGGAATAGGTGAATTAATTGGGGGGTCTCAAAGAGAAGATCAATTAGAAGTGTTAAAAAACAAAATCCAAGAATTCAAAATTCCACTCAATAACTTAGAATGGTACTTAGATTTAAGGCGTTTTGGTAGCTGTGTACATTCTGGCTTCGGATTAGGATTAGAAAGATTATTATTATACTTGACAGGGTTGGAAAATATTAGAGATGTAATTGCTTTTCCCAGAAATTATCGTGACATTTCTTTTTAAAAAAAATCATAAAATAAAAAAAGGATAAAAAATTATGGGAATCAGAATGAATAATGTTTCTAAAATATTCATCAACAAAAAAAACAAAAAAAAAACTTATGCAGTTCAAAATATCAACTTGGATATAAAAAAAGGGAATTTAGTAAGTCTTTTGGGCCCTTCAGGTTGTGGGAAATCAACTATTCTTTACATGATTGCAGGCCTTTTAGAAGCAACTGAAGGAGAAATTTTCTTTGAAAATCAAAATGTAACTAATCTTCCACCGGAAAAAAGAGGAGTAGGACTAGTTTTTCAAAATTATTCTCTGTACCCTCATATGACAGTTCAACAAAACATTATGTTTCCTTTACAAAATCTCAAAATACCCCCAGAACAAATACAAAAAGAAGTTAAGAAAATAGCTAACTTAACTTCTATTCAAGAATATTTAGATAAAACACCTTCAGAACTTTCAGGCGGGCAACAACAAAGAGTTGCTATCGCTAGAGCCTTAATTAAAAAACCTAAAGTATTACTCTTAGATGAACCTTTGTCCAATTTAGACGTGCAATTACGTATCAAAATGAGAGATGAAATAAGAAAAATACAAATAAAAACTAATGTTACTGCCATTCTAGTTACACATGACCAAGAGGAAGCAATGTATATGAGCGACAAGATTTATGTAATGAATAAAGGCATGATACAACAAACAAATACTTCGCAAGAAATATATAATAACCCTGCAAATTTATTTGTTGCATCCTTTTTAGGTGTTCCCCATATTTCTGTGTTTAACGGGGTAATTAATCAAGGTAAAATAAAAATAGGAGAAACGTTAATTTTTAAACATGAAAAATTCAAGAAGGAAATTAATAAAAAAGTACACATAGCTATCAGACCAGAAGGATATGATTTGGATGATAATGGAATTTTAGAGATAGAAGGGATAGCGCTCGAGAGTTTAGGGAGAGAGATGGTTTTATTAGCTAAAAAAGACGAATCTATACACAAAAATTTTCAAATTATTATTCCGACTTATAAACGGAAAGATTTAAACTTGTCTCATATAAATAAACAAAAATTCCGTTTTAATATTCAAGAAAAAAAATTTTTTGTTTTTGATAAAATTAACGGTAATAGGATTTTTTAAATGTTAACAATAAAAGGCGACAGAAACCAAAAACATTGGTATTATTTACTTCCATCTTTAGTGATTTTAACTGTCTTTACTTTTTATCCTTTATTTAAAACTATAATCATTTCTTTCAATGCTAATTATGACAAATTTAATGATTATTTTAGTATAAGCATATACGACATATTTAGTTTTAAAAACTATGTAAGAGTGTTAAATGATTTTGATTTTCTTTTTGCTTTGAAAACCACTTTATTGCTAGTTTTAAATTGCGTCCCTATATCGCTTACTTTATCTTTAATAATAGCTTTGGCTTTAAACAGTGTTTACAATCATTTTCTAAAAGACATTTTTAAAACATTTTTTTTGTTACCTTTATTATCAAATACTATAATTATGAGCATGATTTTTGGATCTTTTTTTTATTATAATGCCGGAATATCTTCTCATAAACCAGAAGGTTTGTTTAACAGTTTTTTGAGCATATTTGGTATCAAACCACAAGCATGGATTAATATTTCCGCCCCATATTCTCATAAAATATTTGTTTTAGTTTTCTATAATGTTTGGGCTAGATTACCTTTCAAAATTTTTGTATTTCTTCTAGCTTTACAAGATATCGACAAATCATACTATGATGCAGCCAAAATAGATGGCGCTTCTAAATGGCGTATTTTTACAAAAATTGTTCTGCCTTTATTATCACCTGTTATTTTTTACCAATTAATTATCGAAATGTTAATGGTCATAAAAGAATACGAATCTGTTATTGGAGTATTTGGTAAAGATGCTAATTTCAGAATACAAACAGTAGTTAGTTATATTTATAATCAATTATCCAGTTCAAATTACAATTCCTATTCTAAAGGAGCAGCAGCAGCGATGATATTATTGTTTATTTCTATTTTATTTACTGTTATCAGTTTTTATATTTCCAAAAAAGAAAATAAATTAATGAAAGTAATTTTTTAAGTAATAAAGATGAATAAGAAAGTAATTTATTTGAAAAAATTAATCAAAAAATACAAAACAATTACAAAAGCCATGATACAAAGAATTAATTTCTTTTGTATCATTAAATATTTATTCTTATTCTTAGTCTTAATATTTTTAACTTCTCCTTTTTATGTAATGATAGTAACATCTTTAAAAAATGAAAATGATATAATCCAAAATAATGCGTTAAGTTTACCAAAATCAGGTTGGAAATTCGAAAACTATAAAAGTGTATTCATTATTGAAAATTTCGAATTTATAACGTATTTTTTGAATACTTTTACGATGGTTTTTTTTTCCACTTTATTAGGCAGTTTATGCTGTATTTTAACTGCTTTTGCTTTAAGTTTTTTTAAATTCCCGTTAAAAAAAACAATATTAATGATTTTATTTATAGGCATGTCCATTACTAGCGAGACTTTAATATTAACAAATTTTCGGACTGTCTCCAATTTAGGACTAGTAGATAACGGAAATGGTTCTCAAATTCCTTTTGGAGTTAACTTAGCTATGACATTACCTTATTTAATAAATATAGTTCATGTTTTCTTATTAATTCAAGCTTTTCAACGTGTACCTAAAGAATTATATTACACCGCAAAAGTTGATGGTACTACCGATTGGAAATATCTTTGGAAAATATTATTTCCAATCACTAAAGCTTCTATTATTGTTGTATCTATTTTTAGAACAATAGCTGCTTGGAATGCTTATACTTGGCCTGAGCTAGTAGGCGCAAAAGTACTTACCAATATGATCAGAAAAACATTCGATATTGAAACAAGTATTGACATATTAAATATACAAATGGCAATTTCTGTTTTAATAAACTTACCGTTATTAATAATGTTTATTATGTTTAGAAAATACATCATATCTGGAGAGAATAGACATGGCATTAAAGGTTAATTTTATCAAAAAATTAAAAAATTCTAATATTTTCAAAGTTTCTTTATTCTTTCTAACTATATTTGCATTTATTATTGTTTCTAACATATTAAATACACCCCAGGATAACACTTTTTTTCAAAAAGAATATGATAGTTTACGTAATTTTGTTAAAAACCAATTTAACAATAAGGTTAAACAATTAGAATATTTTACAAGAAAAAAAGATGTAACCCAAATTATTCTTTGGCACAACTTATACCCGCAAGAACAGATAATTGTCAAAAATATTATTGAAGATTTTGAAAAAACATATCCTGGTATCCAAATTAAAGATGTTCATAAATCACATTGGGGACAAATTTGTAAAAGCGTCGCTAATTCTTTACCTATGAATAAACAACCCCATTTAACATTTTCTTATAATGACCATGTAGAATTTTATTCTAAATCTCATAAAGTTATTCCTTTAGATATTTTTATCGATGAAGATCAAGAATTCCAACAACTAGATCAACAACAATTTTTCCCAGGTTATTATGAAAAAATAAAATTAGAAAATGAATATGATCAAAAAGAACATCATTACAGCTTACCTTTTGCTAAATCAACAGAAGTTATGTTCTATGATAGTGATTTTCTAAAAGAACATAGAAAAATATTAAATCAAAATTTCTTAGATAAACATAGCAGTGATTTCAAAGATAATAGTAAAAATATTATTGATGTAAATGGGATTATAGACTTAGTATCTCTAAAAGAATACCTAACTTGGAATCACATGGAAACATTATGCGAAACTATTAAAACAATTAAAAAACAAAAAGATTTTGTCCCTATAACAATAGAAAGTACAGCTAATTTATTTATCATAGCTAACGAACAAAAAACAATGTCATATCCCGATAATGTTGAAAAAGCAAGAGATTTTTTTCATAATGAAGAAGCTAAAAAAACAATGAAATATTTTAAGGAAAAATTCTACGAAAAAGGTTTTTTAACTACTAGTAAATTAATAGGAGAACCTAGCATAAAAGAAATATTTTTACAAAGAAAAAGTTGTATGTTTATTACATCCACAAGAAGATTAGATTTGATGCACAAGAAAAAATCAAATTTTAATATAGAGATGACACCAATACCTACTATGAATTCAAAAAATTACAAAAACATTATACAAGGCCCAAATATTAATTTATTCTACTCTCCTCATAGAGATGAAATATTAGCTTCTTGGCTCTTCTTAAAAAAACTCGTTTCCAAAGATACATACATTGAACTTTTAGAAAAAAAAGGTAGTTTTACTATAACAAGAAAAGATGTTAAAGAACACTTCGACCAAACAAATGATATACAAAAAACAATCAACAAAATTAAAGACAAAATCAAAGAAATAGATAATCTTAAAAACGAAGAAAGTGACACAATAAGAAAAACGCTAGAAAGAGAATTGAATAAATACAAATCAATAGAATTTGCTCGCACTCATACTTATGATAATAACAAAGAGGGAGTTTATTTCACTTCTCCAGTATTTCTCGATTCCAATTTTTTCAGAATAGTATTAGAAGGACTATTTAACGAGGTATTAGCTTTTAATACAGACGGAGTAAATATAGACTCGAAGATAGAATTATTATTTAATGAAGCTTACAAAAGGATTATTACACATTAACTACATAAAATAAACTAAATTTATTGGAATCAACATAATTATTTCAATTCAAAAAAGGAGAAAAAAATGATAGCAAAGACCCATTTTATTAAACAACAAATTAATAGTTTTAAAACTATCATTATACACGGTCACAAAAGACCTGACGGCGATTGTTATGGTTCGCAATTAGGATTAAAAGATATTATTGAAAAAAATTTTAAAGATAAAAAAGTTTATGTTATAGGTGAAACTAACGATAAACTATCTTTTTTAGGCAAAATGGATGAAGTAAAAGATGAAATCTATCATAATGCCTTAGCCATTGTCGTAGATTGTGGAAATGTTAATGTTATTAGTGATCCTAGATATAAACTAGCTAAAATGATCATTAGAATAGATCATCATTTATTTTATGAAAATTATGGTCATTACGAATGGGTAGATGATTCTTTTTCTTCTTGTTCGGAAATGATTTATTATTTTAAAGAACAAAACAATTTAGAAATAAGTGCCAAAGGTGCTTTGCCTATTTACGTCGGAATGGTCACAGATACAGGTAATTTTCGTTTTGATAGAGTCAATCAAAATACTTTAAAAATTGCATCTCATTTACTAAATTATGGGATTAATCCTTTTGAAATTGATAAAAAAATTAGCTCTCAAAACCTAAATATTTTAAGATTTAAAAGCTATATATTAAGTAATTTTAAAGCCGAGAAGGGATTAATTTATATTCAAATTAACCAAGAAATAATGATAAATTTTAATTTAACATTCGAAGATGTTAGCAGTTTAGTTAACATTTTTCATAACATAGAAAATTATCCCGTTTGGTTATTTATTATAGAACATTCTATGAAAAACCATTGGAAAATAAGCATACGTTCTATAGGACCGCAAATTAATCATATAGCCGCTAAATTCCAAGGAGGAGGTCATTTTAGAGCTTGCGGCGTTTACGTAACATCACAAAAAGAAATCGACGAAATAATAAAATTATTACAACTTTCAGTTAATAATTATATGATAAATAGGTCGTAATCATAATGGATAAAAAATATTTAAAAAAAATGTTAGAACAAAATACTATTGCTGCTATTTCAACTCCTTTAGGGACAGGAGGAATAAGTGTTATCAGAATTAGTGGTAGTAAAGCTATTTCTAGCATAGATAAAATTTTTAAAAGCAGAAGCAAAAAAAATATTCGTTTAATAGAAGTATCCTCCCATACTATTCACCATGGTTTTATTTTAGATCATCAGCAAAGTATTTTGGATGAAGTCTTAATTTCTGTTTTTAAAAAACCAGAATCCTTCACAGGAGAAGATACTATAGAAATTCATGGTCATGGTGGCCTTTTAATAACTCAAATGGTATTAGAAAGAGTTTTATCTTTAGAGGATATTAGACTAGCAGAACCGGGAGAATTTACAAAAAAAGCTTTCTTAAACAAAAAAATAGATTTAGCGCAAGCTGAATCTATTATGGATTTAATTAAAGCTCAAAATGAAAGTGCTATTAAATTAGCTCATTCAGGATTACAAAAAAGAAACTCTCGATTGATAAACAACTTAAATCAAAAAATTTTAAACTTAATAGGAGCTATCGAAGTTAACATCGATTACCCTGAATATGAAGATATTAAAGTTGTAACTAATCAAATTCTTATTCCACAATTAAGTACTTTAACTGATCAAATCAAGGAAATTTTAAATTATTCTATTCAAGCACGTTTTATAAAAGAAGGAATTAAAACTTTAATTATCGGAAAACCTAATGTTGGTAAATCTAGTTTATTAAATGCGATGTTAGATGAAAAAAGAGCTATTGTTTCAGACATAGCTGGGACAACTCGCGATTTTTTAGATGCATACACAAATATTAATGGAATTAATTTACACTTAATTGACACTGCAGGCATTAGAGAAACTAAAGATCCTTTAGAGGAAATAAGTATTTCAGTTTCTCGGAATTTTTTAAAAAAAGCAGAATTAATTCTGCTGTTATTAGATCAAAGTATGCCTCTGGATAAAGAAGATCAAAAATTATTGATATTAACTAAAAATTATCCTAGAATTCTAGTTGGAAGCAAATCAGATTTACCTACTAAAATAAATATTAAAGATTTGAAAGAAGAAATCATTTTAGTTTCTAATATTACAAAAAAAGGAATAGGATTATTGAAAAGCAAAATTTTGAAAATTTTTCAACTAAATGAAATTCAAAATAAAGATTTTAATTATTTTTCTAATGCTAGACATATACAACAAATAAAAAAAGCTTTAAAAGCCTTAGAAAATGTGAAAAAAGATATAAACCAAAAATTTCCCATAGATATTCATGTGATTAACTTAAAAGAAGCTTATGAAGCTTTAGGAGAAATTATAGGTAATAACGTAAAAGAAGATTTAGTAAATGAATTATTTTCTAAATTTTGTCTAGGAAAATAAGAATATGGTCAAACATAAGAATACTATCACTTAACAATAACTCATATAGTAAAAAAATCAAATGTCTCTAAATTTTACTATTTTATTTTAATTTTATGATAAAATCTTAAAAATCATGTTATATATTAATGCAAAAAACAAAGTTAATATATAATTATTTAAGGATAATAGTGAAATATGGTTTCGTAGCAGAGAAAACAAGAATAGGAATAAAAATAATAAATATATTATGATTGAAATTCAATTTGGTACAAATCTAAATAAACAAGTTTTTCCAACAAATATTACCCCTCAAGAAATTATTCAACAAAAAAATTTTAAATTGAAAAACATTCCGATAGCTGCTTACTTTAATAAAAAACTAATCGAATTAAACAGACATTTAACTAAAAATGGTATTTTAAAAATTATTACTATAGACCATCCAAAAAGTATTGAAATTTTAAATCATAGTATAATGCATTTAATGACACAAGCAATTATACAAATGTATCCCAGTGCCCTTTTAGTAATCGGAAAAACCCTTAGAGAGGGATTTTACTATGATATTGACTTTCAAGATAAAGTTTTTTCAGTAAATGATTTGCCTAAAATAGAACAACAAATGCATCAAATGGCTGAAATAAATTTAGAAACATTTTGCGTAGAGACTGATGCTAAAAATGCTTATCAACTATTTAATAACAACCCTTACAAAAAAATCATATTAAAAAACATACACAGTTCTATAATAAATATCTACAAAAGAGGAGATTTTTGTGATCTTTGTTCAGAAATACACCTCATAAATACAAAAATTATGAAATATTTTAAACTTCTTAAAATATCTGGTTCATATTTTCAAGGTAATGCAAACCAAAAAGTTTTGACACGTATATACGGGATTGCCTTTTTCAACCAAATAGATTTAGATTCTTACTTAAACTTATTACAGGAAAGAAAAATAAGTGATCATAAGTATATCAACAAAGAACAAAATTTTTTCATGTTATCATCACAAATAGGTTCAGGCTTGCCTTTTTGGTTACCTAAAGGAGCTACTATTCGACGTATTATTGAAAGATATATTGTTGATAAAGAAATAGCACATAATTATCAACATGTTTATACTCCTATTTTAGCTAATAAAAAATTGTATGAAAATTCAGGTCATTTAGAACTTTATAAAGATAATATGTTTCCTATAATGAAATTATCTGCAGAAGAAGAACTCGTTTTACGTCCTATGAATTGTCCTCATCACATGATGATATTTCAAAATAAAATACATAGTTATAAAGAATTACCAATTAAAATTGCTGAACTCGGCATGATGCATCGTTATGAACATTCTGGAACTGTGTCAGGTCTACAAAGAGTAAGAGAAATGACTTTAAATGATGCTCACATCTTTATCGCCGAACAACAAATAAAAGAAGAATTCACCAAAATAATAAATTTAATCAAAGAGGTTTATGAGGATTTTAACATTAAAGATTATTCATTTAATTTAAGCACTAGAGATCCCAATAATAAAGAAAAATATTTTAATGACAATGATATGTGGCAAAGATCTGAAACCATCTTGAGAAAAATATTAGATAATCTAAATATTAAATACCAAGAAAAAATTGGAGATGCAGCTTTTTATGGTCCTAAATTAGATGTTCAAATATTAACCGCTTTGGGGCACGAAGAAACCTTATCTACCGTTCAATTAGACTTTTTATTACCTAAAAAATTTAACTTAACTTATATTGACCAAAATAATCAGAGAAAAAACCCAGTCATTATTCACAGAGCTATCATTTCAACCATAGAAAGATTTATAGCTCATTTAATAGAAAAAAATAAAGGTATTTTCCCGTTATGGTTAGCACCAATACAAGTTATTCTAATACCAATTAACAATAATTTACATCTGGAACACACTAAAAAAATCAGAGATCTACTGCTAAAAGCAAATTTGAGAACAGAAATAAACGATAAAGAACATACTTTAAATTATAAAATAAGAGAAACACAAAAAGCTAAAATTCCTTTTCAAATAGTTATTGGAGAAAAAGAAATTCAAACAGAAATATTAATTTGTAGACAATATGGTAATAATCAAAAACAAAAACTTTCTGTTCATCAACTGATCCAAATGTTAAATGAAATTATTCAAAATAAAAAATAAAAAACGGCTCTACTTTTTTTAACAAAAACTAAAAATCAATTATCACCGTATTAATCAACAAAATATATTGATAAAATTATTTAAATTAAGTATAATTAGCCGTGTATTTGCATTTGGCAATTAAAAATTTTCAAAAAATACACGGTGTTCAAAAAAAAGCCAAATTAAATAATATAAATAAACGTTAAAAAGAGAATTTATATTTCTTTATAAAAACCAAAGGGAGGAAAATTATTTATGAAAATCAAACCATTAAATGATTACGTTGTTTTAATTCCAAAAGAAAAAGATAATAAAATAGAAGATAGTCCTATTTACACGAGCACTGAAAAACAAAAACAAGAATCTGTAGGTGTTATATTAGATTGTGGTCCTAGCATAAAAAGCCTAAAAAAAAACGACACAGTAGTTTATAAAAACTATTCTGGTAATAAGATTAATTTAGATGAACAAGAATATCTTATTATTAAAGAAGAAGATATCATAGCTTTATTAGAAAATAATTAAAAATTATTACAATATATCAAACAATTAGAAAAAGGAGAGCAACAAAATATGGCTAAAAAAATTCTGTTTAGTGAAAATGCTAGAACAAAAATTTTACAAGGAGTTAACGCTTTAGCTGACACAGTTAAAATTACATTAGGACCCAAGGGGCACAATGTCATTCTAGAAAAAAAATACGATACTCCTTTAATTATTAATGATGGAGTTTCTATTGCAAAAGAAATTGAATTAAGTGACCCTTTTCAAAATATGGGAGCAAAATTAGTATGTGAAGTAGCAACTAAAACCAACGATAATGCCGGAGATGGAACTACAACAGCTATTGTTTTAGCACAAAATATGATCAAAAATAGTTTTGAATCTATGAATTCCGGTTCTAAAGGTGTTTTTTTAAAAATAGGTATTCTAAAAGCTGCTGAGGAAGTTGCCAAAAAACTCTTAGAAAAAACCAAATCAGTAACGACACAAGAAGAAATTGAACATGTAGCTACTATTTCTTCAGGAAGTTCAGAAATAGGAGCCATCGTAGCATCAGCAATAGAAAAAGTTGGTAAAACAGGTATTGTCAATGTAGATGAATCTAAAAGTTTTGAAACTACATTAGAAGTGGTAGAAGGAATGCAATTTGATAAAGGTTATATTTCTCATTATTTTGCCACTAACAATACTAATATGTCAGCAGAACTAGAGCAAGCTGTTGTTTTAATAACAGATCATAAAATTACTAATCTGCAAGAAATACGTCATTTATTAGAACTCATAGTTAAAGAAGGAATGCCTTTGCTTATAATTGCTGAGTCTTTAGATAACGAAGTAGTAAGCGCTTTAATCCTTAATAAAATAAACGGGATTTTTAAAGTAGTTGCAGTTGAAGCACCAGGATTCGGTGATAATCAAAAAGAATTGCTCCAAGATATAGCTATTTTAACTCAAGCTACTTTCATTTCCAAAGACTTAGGTATGAAGCTTAAAAACATTGATAAACAACATTTAGGTAAAGTAAATAAAGCTATAATTAGGAAAGATAGTACAATTTTAGTAAATAACAACAAAACAAAACAATTAGAAGAAAGAATTAAAGAAATTCAAAATCAAATTGCTACAACTACTAATAAATATGATTTAAAAAATTTAAACACAAGATTAGCTAAATTATCTGCTGGAGTAGGTGTCATTAAGGTAGGTGCTGCAACAGAAACTGAATTAAAAGAAAAAAAACTAAGAATTGAAGATGCTTTAAATGCTACTAAATCAGCTATTGATAAAGGAATTGTGCCTGGCGGTGGAAAAGCTTTTGTAGAAATTTATCAAGAATTACAAAAAACTCTAGTAGATCTTAACAACAATGATATACAAAAAGGGTTTAATATTGTTTTAGAAAGTTTATTAGCTCCGACAGGACAAATCGCAAAAAATTCAGGATTTGATAGCGCTACCATTATAAAAAAACAACTACAACAAGCTAAAAATTTCGGTTTTGATGCTAAAAAAGGTATATTTGTTGATTTATTAAAAGATGGTATTATAGATCCTACTGCAGTTTCAGTACAAGCTATTTTAAATGCAGCTTCAATTGCAGCTATTATAGCAACAACAGGAGCAGCAGTTGTTTCAATTCCTGAAAAAAATAATACTCCTCATATAGAAACAGATAATAACGCGTTATAATACCAAAATAAACATTAATAAGTTTAGTTAATTAACTAAAACAAAAAACTTTACTAAATATTTTAGTAAAGTTTTTTTTATTAACAAACTAATAAATGATAAAATTTTAGTGATAAATAAAAATAAATCATTTACTTTTTAAACAATTTACTATGCCAAATACAAAATAAAAAATATATTATTTTTAGATATCTTTTTTTCTATTTTAAAGAAAGTTTATAAAATTTGCATGAAACTAGTTTTTCAATATATTTTTCAATACAAAAAAATGATTTTATTAAATATTTTATCAGTATTACTAATAGCTTGTGGCGAAATTGGTATCCCTTCTTTAATAGGAAAATATATTATTGATAATCCACCCACAAGTCAAAATTTTATAATCATTGTTATGAGCTTGATTATTTTAGTTATATGTGCTATTTGTGGTAATTTAATTATTAATTTTTGTTCAGCAAAAACATCTTCTTTGATTTTTGAAGATTTAAGTAATGATTTATTTCATAAGATACAAACTTTTTCAATTATAGAAATGAAAAAAATAGGAGTTCCTGCTCTTATTAATCGTAGTATTTTTGATATTAATCAGATTGTTAATTTTGTTTCTGCCTTATATAGAGCAGCTATTGTAGCTCCTATCATGTTAACTATCAGTTTAATTTTCATATGCAAAACTTATATTTCTTTTACTTATAGTATCTGTGCTGTAATACCTTGTCTAGTTATTGTATTAATTTTCATTATTAAAAAAAATTATGTATTATCTCAACAAAAACAAAAAATTTTAGAAGAGATAAATTCCAAAATTAGAGAAAATTTAACAGGTATTAAAATTATTAAAACTTTAAACACTTCTTCATACGAAGAAACTAAATTTGCTACAATTAATTCTAATTATACAACTCTCATTATTAAATTGTTTAATTCAATGCTTTCTATTGAACCTTTTTTTTATCTTTTATTGAATATATCTATAATAATTACAACTGGTTTAGGAGCATATGTTTTGAAAAAAGGCAACGGATATGATTTACAATTAGGAGGGCTGTATAATTGTATTAATTTACAATACCATATATTATTTTCTATTTTAAATTTTTTGTTATTGTTTATGGTATTCCCAAAAACTTTAGTTGCTTCTAGAAAAATAGAATCCTTGCTGAAAATCGAACCTATAATTAAAAATAACCCACAAAATATAGTTTTATCTAATCAAATTGTTAGTTTAGAATTTAAAAATGTAACTTTCCAATATCCTCAAACTTCTACCCCAATTTTAAAAAACATTAATTTGCGAGCTAATGTTTCAGAATTAATTGCTTTTGTAGGATCAACTGGTTCTGGTAAAAGTACTTTAGTTAATTTAATACCTCGTTTAATAGACCCCACGAAGGGGTGTGTCCTCATAAATAATATTGACATTAAAAATTATGAACTAAAATCACTAAGAAAGAAAATTGGTTTAGTTTCGCAAAAAAATATCTTATTTCAAGGAACTATTTTTAGCAATTTATTGTTTGGACATGAACATGCAGACGAAAAACAAATGTTGCAAAAGGCTCAAATGGCTCAATCCTATGACTTTATAACTAAAAGTAAAAACCAATTACAAGAATCAGTAAGTGAATTTGGCGCAAACTTTTCTGGTGGGCAAAAACAAAGACTTTCCATAACGAAAACTTTTTTAAAACAACCAGATATTTATATCTTCGATGATTCTTTTTCTGCTTTAGATTATCAAACAGACTTAGCTATTAGACAAAATTTTGATAGTTTTAAACAAAATGCTATTATTATTGTAGTAGCTCAAAGATTAAACTCTATTTTAGATGCTGACAAAATTATTGTATTAGAACATGGTCAAATTGTTGATATGGGTAAACACGAACAATTAATGAAGAGATGCCAAACTTATCAAAATATTGCATTTTCGCAAAAAGTAAAAGAGGTTTTAGCATGAAAGAAATATTTCACTATTTAAAACCTTTTAAAACAAAAATAATTATAAGTATTATTTTAATTTTTTTCGTTTCAGCCATAAACTCTTTTCTTATTATTTTTGAAGGTAAATTCATTATTGATTTTATCAAACAAAATTACATTAATACTGAGAAAAGCATGGAAATATATATGAAATATATTGCTTATTTACTTAGCATTAACTTTTTACTATACTTCTTATGCACTATCGCAAAATGCATTTACAACAAATTATTAATCATTACCATTCATGAATCAATTAAAAACATCCGAACTCAACTACATCGTAAAATTCATAAGTTAACTATTGCATATTTTGATAAAAATAACATAGGAAATATAATGAGTATAATCACTAATGATTTAGACATGGTGGCCAATGGATTACAACAATCCTGTGTTTCTTTAATTTCTTCTTGTTTTAAAATTTTAATGATAATTATCGTCATGTTTTGGGTTAATTTACGTTTAGGAATAGTAGTTTGTTTAATGATACCTTCTACTCTCGGTGTCATCTGGATTATTAACAAAAAATCACGTAATATTTTTATCCAAAGATTCGAAGTTACAGGAGAATATGTCGGTTTTTTACAAGAAAAATATACAGGACATAAAGAAATTATTTTATATAATCAACAAGAAAAAACCATTGACAATTTTAAGCAGATAAATAAAAAACTCTCTGAAATCATCTTTAAGTCTAATTTAATATCAGGGTTAGTAATGCCTATCATAAATAGTTTTACTTATATTATAATAACAATTATCATTGTAATTGGCTATTTTTTAATGAGGGATCCTCTAAAAAACCCATTGCCTTATATATTAATCAAACTGGGATTCACCACTATCCAACTAGGAGTTTTTCAATCATTTATTCAATATACTTGGCGTTTAGGAAATCCTATAAACGATTTAAGTCAAATTTTTATTGTTTTGCAATCATCTGCTGGTGCTGCTCGTAGAATTTTTAATTTTCTATCCGAAAAAGAAGAAAAAGATATAGAAAACCCTATAGCTTTAACGAAAACAGAAGGGCATATAGAATTTTATAATGTTTGTTTCCAATACTCAAATAACAAACCTGTTATTCAAAATATGAATTTTACTGTTAGAAAAAACCAAACAGTAGCTATTGTAGGTCCAACAGGGTCTGGAAAAACTACTTTAATTAATTTGCTAGTAAGATTTTATGATGTAGACTCAGGAGCTATAAACGTTGATGGAATAAATATACAAACAATTAAAAAAGAAAATTTAAGAAACATTATAGGAATAGTTTTACAAGATTCATGGCTTTTTAAAGGGACTATTTTAGAAAATATTCAATATGGCAACTTACAAGCAAATAAAGAACAAATTATTAAAGCTGCTAAACAAGCTCATGTTCATGATTTTATCATGAACAAAAAAAATGGCTATGATACTATTATTAATGAAGAAACAGACAATATTTCACAAGGGGAAAAACAACTTATTGCTATAGCTCGTACCTTCCTGAGAAATCCAACTATTTTAATTTTAGATGAAGCAACTTCTACTATAGACACTAGAATTGAAATTATTTTTCAAAAATCCATGCAAAAACTGTTAAGTCAAAAGACATCTTTTATTATTGCTCATCGCTTGTCTACTATTATTAATGCTGATATAATCTTAGTTTTAAAAAACGGTTTTATCCTTGAAAAAGGCAATCACATAGAACTTTTAAAACAAAAAGGTTTTTATTATCAACTCTATCAAAGTCAATTCAAAAAATAAAAATAATAAACAACCATAATTAGAATAATAAAAAAAATCCAAATCTAGTTATATTATTGCAATAAAAATTTTTTATTTAAGGAGATTCACATTAATTATATAAAGACAAAAACTATTAAAAATATAAACTCCTTTATTTTAATTTTTATAAATAAATTTTAACATGGGCAAAAGAAGCAAAAGAATTAGCAAAATAAATAAACATTCTTTTTATAAAAAATACTATTATTGATAACAAGCGACAAAAGAAAAAAAATAATAAATTAATAGAAAAATCTTGAAGGATGAAATAGATATTTATTCAATCACATTAGAAAAATTATCCATAATTATTCAATCAATTTTAAAATAGATACAAAATATTTGTTTTTTTCATGTACATGAGCTATAATATTAATTGGATAGTTATATTGATTTTTGTCATACCATACAATAATTATTTTAAGTGTGATAAGAGTTTATAATTATTTCTAATTCAATAAAAATTTATAAAATAAAAATAAAAATGAAAATTAAAAGTTAAAATTTAAGTAATTTTTTACACTAATAAAAAATATAAATTAACATAATTAAAAATGCATAACGAAAAAGAGGAATTTAAATAACTGCATTTGATAAACAAATCACATTTTAATAAAAAGATTATCGGATTGGTTATTTTTGTCGTTACTATTTTGGCAGTTGTGTTTTTAGTTATTTGTGGTGATACAACAGAGTTGTTAGAAGAAACCAATTCATCAGATGAACCAGTAATTGAACAAATTGATGAAAATTTATCAGAAAATCCTCTATTAACCATAACAGAAGAAACTAATGATATTCAAGATGCTTCTAAAACAACAACACAAGATAAAGTGCGCAAGTTCGGGCATTTAATTTAGGGGAAGAATGGTACCCCTGACATTGTAGGATAGTATGTCAAGTCATTGGATTAACCTGAGAATGAAAATTCAATAAGGGAAAATAGCATATCCAAAAAGCATAAGTGCAAGACGAAGTTAAAAAAAGCATGAAATTAGCTTATAATTAAAGATAATAAGTGTTAATAATATACTTTATATACAGACCAGAAGCGTTAATTATATTCCCTTTATCGTATAATTAAACTATCTTAAAACTTCCTGTCTTTATGAAATTAGCAAAAATGAAATATATACATAATGAAAAAAAGAATAATTATTATTAATCGATATCCATGCAACATTTAACATTTACCAAAAATTAAATAGCTACCTTGGATAAGCTTTCTATAAAAAGTTTTTAATTCAATTTAACTAAATTTATTAATATGATATTCCATCATCTCAATATTTAAAAAACTATAGATTACAAAATCTTGAATATTTATAATGCTTACAGAGCTTTTATAGTACTCGTAGAAGTCATGACCTACCAAGGAGAAGGTAATACCTTTAATCACAAGGGGAAGAAAAGCAGAGAGAAAAAATAAATATTTAAATTTGATTTTTTCTAACTAAATAAAAAAGTGATGAATTTTATTGAAGTGAACTCGGAAAGCCGTATGCATAGGAATATGCCTGTGCGGTTTGGGCGAGGGGTTTATCATACATTTTTTAATCTTTATAAAAATTATAAAAAGTTAAAAATATGATATTTCTATTCGCATGATCAAAGTAAAAAAAGTGTTGAAAACCCAAATATAGAAAACAGAAATATAGGTGATGAAATAATTAAGGAAATGTATTCTTCAGAATTATTTCAAAAAGCTAAAGATAAAATTTCCCATATAGGAGAGAATTTATTAGATAAAGTGTTGGATCCTAAAATGATTTCACGTACAAAAACATCAAATACACCAAATCTAAACAAAGAACAACAATATTCTTCTTCAACACCAAGAACAGTAACCAACCCAAATAGCCGAATAACAACTAGTCCTAATCAAAAAAAACAATTCAGAAATTAAAAAAAGTAGCCAAATAATCAAAAATAATTAACAATATCTTTCTTGACTTAATATTTTTAATTTTATTCTTTTATACAAAATAAGCAAATTATTTTTAGTTTGTTTATTTTTTTTATTATTAATTATCTTTTGATTTTTAATTGCTTTATATGCACAAATCTGTTCAAATTTTAAATGATTCTGATTCGAAAAGAAGACCAAAATGTATTTGTTATTTCTTATTTGGATTCATCAAACAAAATTTTGTACTAACAAATTTTAAATATTTTTTTAATAATTATTTTATAATGTTATTTTAAGAAATTAAAAAAACAATTAGTAAATTAATTTAAATAAAAAAAACATTAAAAATATAATTAAAAAAATGGAAGGCAAAAGCTATTAAAATGTCAGGAACATTAATAAATAAATGGTTCCTTGCTTTGTTTCTTTTTTTTCCTTTAATTCTAACAATTATAGGATTTTTTTATTATTTTCTTTTTCATTATCAACGCAAAATTAAAGAAAAACTACACACAACAGATCAAGATATTAAAAATAAAATATTGCAATCTCAAATAATAGCTCAAAAAATAATATCAGAATCTAAAAAAGAAATTTATTTATTAAAAAAAGAAGTAGAAAATGATTTAAACCAAAGAAGAAAAATAATTGTAAATTTAGAGGAAAAAATAATTCATAAAGAAGAATTATTAAATTCCCGCACAAAATATTTAAATGATAAAGAGGAATTATTATATTTTAAAGAACAAAAAATTAATAATCACAAAGAAAATATAGAACAACTTCAAAGCAAGATTCAAACCATAATTAATCAACAACAAAAAAAATTAGAAGAAATTGCATCTTTAACTAAACAACAAGCTAAAAACATTATTATGGAAGAAACTAAAAAAGATACTACACAAGAGATTATGTACTACATCAAAACAAAAGAAGAAGAATGTAAATTCAAAGTAAAAAAACAAGCTAATACATTGTTAGTATCAACTATGCAACAACTATCACGTAAAATATCTTCTGAACATAATATGGATATAATTTATTTAGAAAACAATGATCTTAAAGGTAGAATAATAGGTAAAGAAGGAAGAAATATTAAAACTTTCGAAGTAATAACAGGAGTAGATTTAATTGTAGACGATGTACCTAATACAGTAATATTAAGTTCTTTTGACCCTATAAGAAGAGAAATTGCTAAGAGAACTTTAGACCATCTAATATCAGATGGGCGTATAACACCAACAAGCATTGAAAACACTTTCGCAAAAATGAATAGTGAAATAGATAATTTTATTCAAGAAATTGGCGAAGAGGCAATTTTAGAAACTAAAATTGGTTTTATAAATGAAGAATTAATCAAATTATTAGGGAAACTTAATTTTCGTACTAGTTATGGTCAAAATATTCTAAAACATTCTTTAGAAGTAGCATTTTTAGCGGGCAAATTAGCTGCTGAAATAGGTGAAAATGAAATACTCGCAAGAAGAGCCGGACTCTTACATGATATTGGTAAAGCTTTAGATTATCAAATAGAAGGCAGCCATGTCAAAATAGGCTTTGATCTTGCTATTAAATACAAAGAACCAAAAGAAGTGATAGACGCAATTGCTTCGCATCATGAAGATCAAGAACCAAGCACTATCATTGCAGTTTTAGTAGCTATTGCTGATTCAATCAGTTCTTCCAGACCCGGAGCTCGCAATGAATCGATAGAAAATTACATACAAAGAATAAACCAATTAGAAGAAATAGCAAATAATATTGTAGGAGTTGATAAATCTTACGCCATCAGATCTGGCAGAGAAATTCGAGTAATCGTTAAACCAGAAAAAATTGATGATTTATCCATTTTTATAATAGCTCAACAAATTAAAGACAAAATTACCAACCATATTAAATATAATGGTAGTATTAAAATCACTGTTATAAGAGAAGTTAGAGCCACAGAAATATTTGAAGTTAATAGCTAAATTATCACAATCTTATAACGATACTTAAAATCTCCAACAAAAGGAGAAAAAGAAATACTATGAACATTCTTTTTATCGGCGATATTTGCGGACAATTAGGTATTAATTATTTAATAGAAAAGATAAAATTTCTAAAGCAATTATATAACATAAATATAGTTATTGCCAACGCTGAAAACGCAGCTCATGGCCAAGGAATGGATTTTAACAGTTTTTATAATTTAAAAATTTCAGGCGTTAACGTAATGACAATGGGAAATCATACTTGGAAAAACAATGCGTTAGAATATTTTATTAATCAAACAGATATTATTAGACCATTAAATGATGATAGTAAATATATTGGCCACGGTTATAAAATTATCAAGTGTCAAAATAAAAAAATTTTAATTATGAATGCTTTAGGAAGAGTTTTTATGGATAATCATTTTTTATCTTGCCCCTTTAAAAAAGTAGAAAATATTTTAAATCTTTGCAGAAATCAATATAATTATTCTTTATTAGATTTTCACGCTCAAGCTACTAGTGAAAAAATAGCTTTAGCTCATTATTTTGATGGTAAAATAGATGCAATTGTAGGAACTCATACTCATGTTCAAACAAATGATGATAGAATTCTACCAAACAAAACTCTCTATATTTCAGATGTAGGTATGACAGGAGCATTAAACGAAGTAATTGGACAAGATAAAAATATTATTATTCATAATTTTTTACATGATAAAAAAAAAGTAAAACCAGTAATTACCAAGGGCAAAAGACAATTAAATGGCGTAATTTTAACTTTAGGTGAAACAAAAAAAATTGTCAAAATAAATTATAATGAATAAGATTTAGTAATAAATTTTATTCAAATTATGTTAAGATAAAGAATACATTTTAGTTTAATCGTTTATTAGAAAAATTAAAAATTGTGAAAAAAATTATAGTTATTACAGGACCAACTGCATCAGGCAAAACTGATCTTGCACTCAAATTAGCCAATATTTTTAAAGGTGAAATTATTAATGCTGATTCAGTACAAATTTATAAAGAATTCAATATTGGTTCATCAAAAGTTGCAATTCAGGAAACTCAAATACTACATCATCTAATAGATATAGTAACACCTGAATCTGATTACAATATTTATCATTACCAAAAAGATGTAAGAAAAATCATTCAAAGGATTAGCATACCTTTTTTAGTAGGAGGAAGTGGTTTATATATTAAAGCAGCTCTTTTTAACTATGAATTAGAAGAAACAGCAAATAATAAAATAGTATTGAACAATGATAAAAATGATAAAGCTACTCTAGAAATGTTAAACGAAATCAAAAAAAAAGACCCTAACTTGATTTTGGACGAACACAATCCTCATCGCATCGTTAGTGCTTATAAACAATTAAACCAAAAAAAACTAAGATCGCAAAAAAAAGGGAAAAACTTACCTCTTTTTAACATACTAACGATTTATTTAGATATTGAAAAAACAATATTAAAACAAAGGATTATAATAAGATTAGAAAATATGTTAAAAAAGGGATTAATCAAAGAAGTGCAAAATATTCAGAAAAATTATCCTAGAGCTAATTTAAATATTATCGGATACAGAGAAATTAAAAATTTTCTAGATCAAAAAATAACTTTACAAAAAGCAAAAGAACTGATTATTAAAAATACCTTACAATATGCCAAAAGACAAAAAACATGGTTTCAAAATCAAATGAAATCTCTTATTATGGTAGATGCTGTGTGTAAAAATTTAGAAGAAGAAACAACCAACATAATTGGAAATTTTTTAAAACAAAAGGATTAAAAACATGATTAATACTAATGATTTTAAAACAGGAATGACTATTAAATTAAATAACACTATTTATCAAATTATAGATTTTTTGCATGTTAAACCAGGAAAAGGATCTGCTTTTGTAAGAAGTAAATTAAAAAATTTAAAAACAGGCAATATCATAGAACATACTTTTAATTCTGGTATAAAAATAGAAACTGCTTTAGTAAATAAAATCAAACTAAGATTTTCTTATATCCAAGACAAAATATATTTTTTCTTAAATGAAAACACTTACGAACAAATTGAAGTACCTCAAGAAAAATTACAAAATATTCTCAAATATCTCGTTGAAGATATGATAGTAGAGTTTCTTTTTTACGAAGAAAAACAAATTCTAGGGATTTCGTTACCAGATAAAATTACTTTAAAAATTATTCAAACTGATCCTGTTATATCGGGAGAAAGCAATAAAAAAAATCAGACTATTTACAAAGATGCTACATTAGAAACAGGACTAATAATTAAAGTACCTATTTTTATCGAAAACGGAGAAAAAATTATTATTAATACAGAAACCGGGCTTTATGTGTCTAGGTGTACTAACAAGTAAATTGTAAATATTCAATAAATATAAAAAAGTATATTTCATTATAATAATTCAGCAAATGAAATCACTATTTAAATTAAAAATATATTAACAGATATCAAAGGAATATGAAAAATATGTTAAGTTTTAAATTAGCTATTGATGGCCCAGCTGGTTCTGGCAAAAGCACTATTAGCAAATTATTATCAGAAAAATTAAAATGGTTTTATGTAAATACTGGCATTTTTTTTCGTATAATAACTTTTTACATATTAACAAATAATATTCCTTATAAAGAAAACTATGATGAAAAAAAGTTACAAATACTATTACAACAAATAAAAATCACTTCTAATAACAATAATTTTTATTTAAATAACGAAAACATAACTCCTTTTTTGCAAAATGAACAAATAGAAAAGGAAATATCTATTCTGTCATCTTTATGTGTAATAAGAAACAAAATATTAAATTTACAAAAACAAATTATTCAGCAACATAATTTCATTATTATGGATGGGAGAGATATTGGTACTGTTGTTATGCCTGATGCTAATTTAAAAATATTTCTAACTGCTTCTATAAAGACGCGTGCTTTAAGAAAGCAAAAGGAAATTATGGAAACCAAAAAACAGAATATTAATTTCAAAGAAATTATAAATAATATTAAAATGAGAGATTTACAAGATATAAAAAGAAAAATAGCCCCCTTAAAAAAATCTAAAGACGCTGTTGTATTGGATAGTACGAATTTAAACGTAAACGAAGTAGTAAATATAATTAAAGTTTTAATTCAAATGAAAATAAATAATGATCAAAATGACTTTTAAAGTAGCTATTGTGGGTCGTTCTAATGTAGGAAAATCTAGTTTATTCAATCGTATTTTAAACAAAAGATTATCTATAATTGATGAGATATCTGGAACCACAAAAGATCGAATTTATGCTCAAGCTAACTGGCTTAATCAAAATTTTATTATTATAGATACAGGCGGCATCGAAATTAATAATATTTGTTTAAAAGAAAAAATAAAATATCAAACAGAAACGGCTATAAACGAATCTCACTTAGTTGTTTTTGTTACTGACGGCCAAACAAGATTAGTACAAGAAGATTTAGACATAGCAAGAATACTTTATAAAAAGCAAAAAAAAATTATTGTAGCAGTTAATAAAATTGATAATTACACCTTTTTAGAAAATATCTATGAATTTTACTCTTTAGGGTTTTCAAATGTTATTGGAATTAGTGCTATTCATAAAATCGGAATAGGAGAACTTTTAGATAAAATTATTTCCTATTGCCCTCGCAATGTGGAATATTCAGTCAAAGTGAAAAACTATTTAAAATTTTGTCTCATTGGCAAACCTAATGTTGGGAAATCTACTTTTGTTAATGCTTTATTATCGCAAGAAAGAATGATTGTATCAGAAGTGCCCGGAACTACAACAGATCAAGTTGATACCATATTTGAAAAAAAAAATCAAACATATAAAATTATAGATACAGCAGGGCTTAAAAAAAGAGGCCAAATGTATAAACAACAAGATAAATACAGTTATTTAAGAACTTTAGATGCTTTAGATAAAAGTGATATAATCTGCTTTATATTAGATGCTAGCCAAAAAATCACTGAGCAAGACAAAAACATTGCTGCTCTCATTTTTCAAAGCGAAAAAGCATGTATTATTATCGGTAATAAATGGGATTTAACATCTGAATTAGATAAAGATACACCAAAATTTGAAAAAAAAATTAGAAATGAATTAAAATTTTTTGATTATATCCCAATTCTATGTCTATCTTCTTTAACTAAACAAAGGATAAATAAATTTTTACCTTTATTGGATAAAATATTCAATCATTACCAACAAACTTTTTCAGATCACCTCCTAAATGATATTTTATATGAAGCAACTCAAATCAATCCCCCTTCGATCTTTAATCAAGGAAAAGCTAAATTTTACTATATTAAACAAATATCTACAAAACCACCTAAATTTATATGCCTAGTAAATGATCCTAAATTCATTCATTTTTCTTATGAACGCTTTTTAAAAAACCAATTAAGACTAAATTTAAAATTAGAAGGATTGCCTTTAAAAATAATTTTTAGAAAAAAGGAAACAAATTTTATATGAATAAATGTACTATTATAGGAGGGGGTGCTTGGGGAGCAACCTTAGGTCAAGTTTTAACAGATAACCACTATCAAATATTAATCCATGAACAAAATCCGGAATATATCAAGAAAATAAATAACAACCAACATCCTGTTTTTCAATCTGAGTTAAAAAATATTAAAGCCACTAATAATCTAGAAAAATCCTTATTTTATTCTGATACTATAATCTTATGCCTACCTGTTCAAAATATCAGAAGTTTTTTAAAAAAGATAAATCCAATTATAAATATGCCTAAAAATTTTATCAATACTTCTAAAGGAATAGAAATAAATAGCAATAAAACAATTTCTCAAATAACCCAAGAAGAAATAAGTCAAGAAAAAATAATAAATTACGGATGTCTAATGGGCCCTTCTCACGCAGAAGAAGTTATCTTAAGAAAAATAACTTTTTTGCTAGCTGCTTCTAATAATCTAAACTTTACTCAAAAAATCATTAAAATGTTTTTTAATTCGAGATATTTAAAAGTGTTCAATTCGTATGATGTTATTGGATGTGAAATTTGTAGTGCTTTCAAAAATGTTTTGTCTCTGATCAGCGGTATTCTAGAAAATAATAATTTTCAAAATAATGCTAAAGCTGCTTTTATTAGTTTAGGTGTTATGGAAATGGCTAAATTAATAAAATTTTTTAAAGCCAAAAAAGAAACTGTTTTTAGTATATCCGGATTAGGTGATCTCATAGTTACAACTTTTAACGAAAATTCGCGCAATTATAAAGCTGGTAAACAGATTAGTTTAGGTATTGGGTGGAAAGAGATTTGTTCGCATTCTAACCAAACCATTGAAGGTATTTATAGCTTGGAAGCTTTTTATAATATTTCTTTACAAAAAAATATAAATCTACCAATCATAAAAAGCGCCTACCAGGTAGTCTTCAGACAAAAACCTACTGCACACATTTTATCTACAATTTTCCAAAATGATTATATTTGATGAAAATAAATGCTTTTTTGTTAATAAAATTTATTTTTATGCTAAAATCAAACTAGATTCAAGTTATTTTTTTAATAGATAATCCAGGACTATTTTCAGAAAGTTATTTTCGAGATATTAGAAAATCTTGAATTTGAAAAACTAAATGATAATTTTATTTTTTAAAATATTTTTTTGCAACAAAAAGCATTTTAATAATAATTCAAATAGATAAGGAGATAATAAAATGACGAAATCCACTTTAATTAGTAAAATATCAGAACAACTAAAAATTTCTAAAAAAGACACAGAAAACTTCTTTAATTGTTTGTATGAGCAAATTGTAAAATCTTTAAAAGATGAAGAAAAAATTATTGTGCCTAAATTAGGTATTATAAAATTAGTATACCGTGAGAAAAGAACATGTAAAGTTCCTAAAAGTTCTAAAATTGTAGAAATCCCTGCTAAATATGTACCTATATTTAAAATGAATTCTAAATTTAAAGAATCTTTTACAGATCATTAAAAAAATTGATCGTCATAAAAATATTTGCAATTTAAATATAAAAATATTAGTAAAGTATAATTCTACAAAAATGAGGCAATCTAATTCAGTATATGAATAACCATAAATCTCCATATCATTACTTAATCGGCGAAAGAGTTAAAGTAGTCAATGAAAAAGAAATAGGCGTTGTAACTCTTATCGATGTTGACAATAAAATTATTTATGTTTTATTCCAAAAAATGAGAGAGGTTATGTACAATTATCCTCAAGCTTTGGAAAACAATATCATTAAGCCTCTAACACAAAAAAAATAGTTTTTTTGTTTATAACTAAATTTTTATTTTCTACTTTTATAAATTAAAAAAAAATAGTTTTATAGCTATTTTTTTTAATTTGTATAAGTGAATTTTGTCATAATAGTACCATTTATCAAAATATAATTCTAAAGAATAAAGGTTAGAAAATGAGTGAACTAGTTAAATTAATTTGCACTGAATGTGGCAGAGAAAATTATCATACCTATAAAAATAAAAAACAAAATCCAAAACGTTTAGAATGTAGAAAATATTGTCCTTTTTTAAGGAAACATACAATACACAGAGAAAAAAAATAAACATTAATTTGATTTTAAAATTTTACAGTTAACCATAATAATCCATAAGTAAAATGTATTTATGAATCCTATTGAAAGGGCCCTGTAGCCAAGTGGCAAGGCATAGCTCTGCAAAAGCTTGATCATCGGTTCAAATCCGATCAGGGCCTCCAAAAAATAACTTAAAATAAAATGTTAGTACATATTTTAGCCCATTAATAAGGAAAAAAATATTTATCAATTAAAAAAGTATTTTTTGATCTAAAAATTAAAACGGTAATCAATCTGTTTTTTTATTCTAGTTGTTAAAAAGCTTCATTTTTATATATTTGTGATAATACACATTATTTAATTAAACTATTGTAATATCAAAAAACTATAAATAACCAAAATATGCCTGCTTTTACGTTGGCTTTTTTTATTCTTGGATAAAAATATATTAGCAAAATAAGAAAACATAATCATTTTGTGTTATATGATGTAAAAATGTTTGTTAAAACATTCCAAAAAAATACACCAGAAATTTATAGCATATTTGTTTTATGATTGACTTTTAATGAAATCAGCAAAAAATAAAATCAACGAATACATATTTAAATTTTTAGGTTTTAAAAGACCATTTTTGTTTAATCTCATAAAATTATTTTTATACCAAAAAAGTAATTGGTTATAAATTTTTAATTTCAAATGATGAATATGTTGTTTTTGTTTTACTTTTAATGTTTTTATAAAAATTTGATACCAAGATAAATCACTTTCATAAGGGGTAAAATTTTTAATCTCATATTGAATACAACATTCTAAAATCAAAAAACAATTTGTCTCAACCATAGAAAACAAAACTTTGCTAGTATAAAACAAGTGAAAAGTATTAATATAATTTTCGCGTTTTTGCATTTCTTCTGCCCATTTTTTTATTGAAATATCAAAATAATTACGACCTAAATCTAAAAATGGCTGCATACCTTGATTTTTTATGTTTTTATTCAAACAATAATCGTACATGCCGAATTCTTTCCTTAAAGCGCATAGTGATAAATTAGGAATATATTTATATAATTCATATGGTAATATTCTCATTCTATAACCTTTCTTTGTTTTTGCTTAATTTTAAGATATTATTGTTTCTTTTATTGTGCGTATACATGATTATAGAAAGAAGTTTTAATTTTTATAGAGAATATCTTTCAAAAAGATCTCATACTTCATAAACTTGGATAATTCATTTGTTTTAATAATATATTTAAACAAATCAAATCCATTTAAACCCCAAATAAAATAATTGAAATAGTTGATTTTGTCTTTGCTTCATATTTTATTTATAACTGCTCAAGCACAAAAATTAAAATTCAAAACTAAAAAATTTATTTTATTTTTATTATAATTGTAAAAATACTGAAAAATTCAATAATAAAAACAAGTGGTGCAATAAAGCAAAAATAAATAGTACAAAATGTTTTATGTGTGATTCGATAAATTAAATAAAAAAAGGTATATTACATTTTTAAATATTATATAATAATAACATATGAATGAAAATGTAAAATTAATAATAGCAATTATTTCTGCAGAAGATGCAGATCAAGTACAACAAAACTTAAATAAAGAAAAATTTTTCAGCACTAGATTATCTACAAAAGGAGGGTTTTTGCGAAAAAAAAATACTACTCTCATAATAGGATTAAAAGCTAATCTTGTAAACCAAGCTTTAGAAATTATTAAAAAATACTCAAGGAAAAAAACACAGATGATCCCTAATGATATTCTAAATGAATTTGGTGCTTATTACTCTTTGCCTTCGGAAATTTCGATAGGAGGTGCTACTATTTTTGTTTTAGATGTGGAAAAATTTTTAAAATTATAAATATGTATTTTTGAAATAATTTTAGATAGAATTGATAATTCTATCTAAAAAATAATTTTAAAGGAGAATTTTTTATGGCTTTAAACAAAGAACAAAAACAAGAAATCATTGAAAAGAACACTAATCAAAAAAATAATACAGGGTGTACTCAAGTTCAAATAAAATTATTGTCTAGAGAAATCGAAGAACTAAACAAACATTTTAAAAAACATCCTTTCGATTTTCAATCGAAAAGAGGACTCTTGATGAAAAACAAAAAAAGAACTGCTTTAATTAAATATCTTAATAAAAAATCAAATTAAAGCAGTTCTTTTTTTATACTTTAAAACTTATTAATTGTTGGAGCGAACGAGGGGAATCGAACCCCCATTATATGCTTGGCAAGCATATGTAATGACCTTTATACGACGCCCGCCTTTATAAAAAGAAGATTAGTAAACCAATATATCTATGTTTTAACTATTAAAATAACTACCACAGGTTTCATTTTAGCAAAAATTAAAATCATTTTCACAAAATAATTACATTAATGGTGCCCTTAACAAGAATTGAACTTATATTGCATCATTACCATTGATGTGTTTTACCATTAAACTATAAGGGCTATTCTATGCTGTATAGTAAGTTTGTTATATAAATAATTTACATATACTAGAAATTATATTAAAAAAATTATAAATATTACAAAAAAAACAATATATCAAATAATTTAGTTTACTTTGTAATAAAATAATATATAATAAAGAAGGTTATCTAAAATAATAGAGAAATAAAATTAAAAGTCTATAACATTAATTTATAACTAAATCACAGAAAAAACACAAGGAGATTTTTTGAATGGACAAAAAAATTATAGGGTTTGTAAAATGGTTCAATCCTCAAAACGGTTTTGGGTTCACTTGCTATAATTCAAATTTAACAGAAGAACAAGAAGAAGCAATAAAACAAATATTAGAAAGAGTAGAAAACATACAACAACAAAAAGACGTATTAAATAGAGAACAAATGGAACAACAATTAGAATCAGAAAGACTAAATATAAAAGACATAATAAGTGTTGGCCGTAAACAAGAAGACGAAGTTTTTACTCATTATACAGACATAGTAGACGTAGATAAAAATAATATGAAAACAGTCAGAGAAAATGAAATACTAGTATTTTCAATTATAGACACAGTAGATCAAAGAGGCAACGCCAAAACAAAAGCTATTGATATTACTAAACTAACAAAAAACCCACACGAATATCGTTGAAAAAAATGATTTTTATTTTCAATATGTCATTAAAATTTGTAAACTTGATTATGTTTAATTTTTTCCAAATAAAGACTGTAAAAAGGTCTTTTTTTTTAATTAAAAATAAATATAAAACAACAAAAAAAGAGATTATGAAATGAAACAATTTAGCAGCGAAGCAGTTACCAAAGGACATCCTGATAAAATAGCGGATCAAATTTCAGATACTTTACTAGATGCCTACTTACAAAAAGACTTTAATGCCAAAATAGCTATTGAAACAATAGTTACTAAACAAAAAGTTATCATTCTAGGTGAAATCAAAACATGTGCTCAATTAAGCAATAATGAAATAACCAATATTATTAAAAACACAATTAAAAATATAGGTTATGTCAAAAAAGAAGAAAATTTCTCTTATAATGATGTATCTATCATAAATCTAATACATGAACAATCAAAAGAAATAAACCAAGCTGTCGTTAATAAAGGAGCAGGTGATCAAGGATTAATGTTTGGTTATGCAACCGATGAAACATCTCTTTTTATGCCTTTAAATTTTTTATTAGCAAGAAATTTAGCTTTAAAATTAACAGAGGCCAGAGAAACTAAAACTTTACCATTTTTAAGACCAGACGGAAAAACACAAGTTACCATCATGTATGATGATAATAACAATCCACTTTACATAGATTCTATTGTTATTTCTTGTCAACATGAAAAAAGTGTTTCACAACAATATTTACATAAAAATATCATCACAAATATTATTAACACAACTATTCCTCGAAAATTAATATGCTCCCAAACGAAATTTTATATTAATCCTTCAGGCAGTTTTATTAATGGTGGGCCTTGTTATGACACAGGATTAACAGGAAGAAAAATTATTCAAGATAATTATGGTGGTGAAGTACGTCACGGAGGAGGTTGTTTTAGTGGTAAAGATCCTTCTAAAGTTGACCGCAGCGGAGCTTACATGATGAGATATTTAGCTAAAAATATCGTTGCATCAGGTATTTGTAATAAATGCGAAATTCAAATCGCTTACGCTATCGGATTAGATTTCCCCATAGGATTTTTTATTAACACTTTTAATACTAATAAAGTACCAGAATCCTTAATAATAAAAACAATTAAACAAAAATTTGATTTAAGCCCCCAAGGTATTATTCGTAAATTAAATTTAACAAAACCTATATTCCAAATAACTGCAAAAGAAGGACATTTTGGGCGACAAGATGATTTATTTGAATGGGAAAAAACAGATAATACAAACATTTTTAAAAAATTATTAAAATCAAATAGATAACATTTTTTTCTTTGCTATTTAAAACTTCAAAAATAATTATTTGTAATACTTCACAATCATTTCGTTCACATATTTTTATTTTTTTTGAAAAAATTATAAACACAAAAATAAGAAAAGGGATTTTCAAAGTCTTTATGAAATCACCAAAAAAGTTAATTAAAGAAATATGTCCTCGTGATACTAATTTCAGCCAATGGTACATAGATGTTTGTTTAAAAACAGAATTAATAGAATATTCAGATGTTACAGGTTTTTTTATTTACCTACCTTATAGCTACATGGTATGGGAAATAATACAAAAATTTATAGATAAAAAGTTGAAACAAAGTAATCACAACAACGTTTATTTTCCTTTGTTATTTACAAAAAACTTATTCCAACAAGAACAAAATCATATTCAGGGATTTGCGCCTGAAACAATAACAATTCAACAAATAGAAGGAAAACCTCTAAAAAAAACATTAATAATAAGACCTACTTCTGAAGCTATATTTTCTAAATATTACGCTCAAAAAATTTTTTCATATCGTGATTTACCCAAATTGTTCAACCAATGGTGTAGTGTTATAAGATGGGAAAAAAATACTAAACCTTTTTTAAGAAGTAAAGAATTTTTATGGCAAGAAGGACACACAGTTCATGCTACTAAAAAAGAAGCTATAAAAGAAACCTTATATATATTAAATTTATATAAAAAATTAGGTCAAAAAATGTTAGCCATTCCTTTTCTTTCAGGAATAAAAACAGAACAAGAAAAATTTAAAGGTGCTGAAAAAACATATTCCATCGAAGCGTTAATGTATGATGGTCAAGCTTTACAAGCTGGAACTTCACACTATTTAGGGACTAACTTTTCCAAAATTTTTCAAATTAAATTTCAAGATGCTAAACTTAAAACTAAACTAGCATATCAAACTTCATGGGGTATTTCTACTAGGTTAATAGGAGCTGTGATAATGATACACGGGGATGATAAAGGGTTAGTGATGCCACCTTATATTGCACCCCTACAAATCATCATAATTCCTTTACAATTAAAAAACTCTTACATATTAGAAAAGGCTAAGTATTTTTATCAACAACTTAGAAAAAAATACCGTGTAAAAATAGACTTACAAAACAAAAATATTGGTTGGAAATTTACTCATTACGAATTAAAAGGGGTACCAATAAGATTAGAAATCGGTCTTATAGATTTAAAACAAGAGCAAGTAACCATTTTCACAAGATATAATGAACAAAGAATCGTTGCTAAAACCAAAAACTTAACAAAACAAATTTCTATTTTATTTAGACATATTCATCAACAAATGTTTAAAAAAGCTTATGAGTATACAAAAAAAAATATTTATCCAGTTACTAATTACGAAGAATTTAAAATAACTCTGCGCAAAAAAGGATATGTAAAAATGAGCGTTCATAAAAACACCGCCGAGCAAATCATCAAAAAAGAAACAGGCGCAACAGCTCGCATTATTTTAAGAGAAAAAATGCTAACTAAAATGTGTCCTGTAACTAAAAAAAAAGCAAATCAGACTATTTTGTTTGCAAGAGCTTATTAAAATAATCATGTTAATAAATAACATGTTTTTATGTTCTTTTGACATTTATTTATTTATATGATAAAATAAAGGCGTTATTCCAGTTATAAATAAAGCAAAGAGGATGGTGGTTATCTAAATAAATATATGGAAAACGATGATATAACAGATTATTTAAGGAACATTATTCATAACCTTTTTATATTTAGAAAAACGGAGAAAGAGGTTATAGAATAAAAATGCCCACAACTATTTTACTTATTATAAGTTTAATTATGTTAAACGCTTTATTTGCGGCTATTGAAATATCACTGGTTTCTCTAAGTGAAAATAAAATCAATTTAGAAATTAAAAAAGGTGTTAAAAAAGCATTAAAAATAAAAAAATTAAAAGAAAAACCCACTAATTTTTTATCTGTCATTCAAATAATGATTCATATTTTAACATTTATCCAAGGATATATGTTAAAAAATAATAATTTAGCTTGGGAAATGCCAATTATTTTAATAATATTATCTCTTGTTTTCGGAGAAATTACACCTAAAAGAATAGCTTTGATTTTCCCTTTAACTACGGCTTACTATTTATTAGATATATTTAATTTTATTGTAATTTTATTAAGTCCTATTGTATGGTTATTGAATCAAATTAGCAATGTTATTATGTATTGCTTGAGAATTGATCCAAACCAGAAAAATAATATTGTGCCTGAAGAAGAATTAAAATTTTTACTAACTTCTTCTTATAATAAAGGGGTTATTGACAGCAATGAAAGTAGTATGATTCAAAATATCTTTGATTTTAACGATACTAAAGTCTCAGATATTATGCGCCATAGAAAAGAAATAATAGCAATTAAATGTGATTTAACAAAAGAAAAACTAAGAGAATTTATTTTAAAAGAAAAATATACTAGATTCCCTGTATATGACGGTAATATTGATAAAGTTATCGGCATTATTCATGTAAAAGATATTTTTAAAGCCTTGTTAGAAGCTGATACAAATATAAAACCGTTTAATATTCAAAATTTTCTTCGTAAAGTACATTACGTAACAGAATTTAAAAATATCAATGAATTATTTCAAGAAATGCAATCTAAGCAAAATCACATTGCCATTGTTATTGACGAATACGGAGGAACAGCCGGAATTGTAACTATTGAAGATGTCATTGAAGAAATTCTAGGCGAGATTAAAGATGAATATGATAAACAAGATCAAGAAATTAATAAAATTTCCGATAAAGAATTTATAATTAAAGGTACAACACACTTGTATGAAATAGAAGAACATTTGAAAGCTAATCTCCCTGTCGACAATTATGATACTTTAAGTGGTTTTATGCTAGATCAATTTAAGAGAATGCCAGAAAATAATGAAAAAATTCAAATTATTTATAATAACTGGAAATTCGATGGTTTAAAACACAATGGTTTAGTAATTACCAAAATTAAAGTTACTAAATTAGATTCCGCCTTACCAAAAGCCAAGTAAAACCTAAATATTTTAAAATATCATAATAAATAATATACTTTAATAACAATTGTTTTACATATGTACTAAAATATATTTTTTACACATTAGCGTCAATTAAAGAAGTTTTTATTAACTTCTTTTTTTCTTTGTTTTATTAATCATTATCGCTAAATATAATTAAATATTCATTAGAAAGAATGATCAAAAAATGAATTCTTCATTTTATCAATTAGAAAAAACATTGTTAGAAAAAAAATTGAAAACTAATTTTGATAAAGGACTTACAACAAAACAAGCACAAAAAAGAATTAAAAAATATGGATATAATAAACTTAAGCAATCCAAACCACCATCTTTTTTAAAAAAATTCATTCAACAGTTTAATGATTTTTTTGTTTATATTTTATTAATAGTTGCCGCAATTACTCTAACTATCGGAATAATAACATCTCAACGAGAAGAATTATATGAAGGCGCTTTGATTCTTATAATTGTTTTTAGTAATGCTTTTTTAAGTATTTTTTACGAAAAACAAAAAGAAAAATCATTATTAATTATTAATAATAATACAAAAATTTATGTTAAAGTACTGAGAAATAACCAAATTCAATTAATGCCGCAAGAAGAATTAGTATATGGAGATATTGTTTTTTTAGAAACAGGAGATATTATTCCTGCTGATATAAGATTAATTTATGCTAACCATTTAAAAGTTAATGAATCTCCTTTAACAGGTGAATCATTTGCTATTTGGAAAAATCATCACTCTGTACAAACAAAATTTGACTTATTAAATGCTGTTAATATATTGTTTATGAACACTACTATAATTTGCGGTAATGCTAAAGGTGTGGTCATAGGTACAGGAATGAATACACAAATTGGCCAAATAACTAAATTATCTTTAATCCCTAAAAAAGATAAAAGTTTTTTAGAAATTTATTTAAAAAAATTATCTAAAAAGTTAAGCATAATTATTTTTTTATTAATCCTTATTAATTTAATTTTAAATTTTTGGAAATATTACATTTTTCATAGTAAGATGAATTGGAGTATTATTCAAAAATTTTTCTTATCTTCTATAGCTTTAGCTGTATCCGTTATTCCTGAAGGGCTATTAGCTATTATGACCATTATTTCAGCTTTAGGCATGAAAAAAATAGCTCAAGAAAAAGCTATAATAAAAAATTTAAAAACTTTAGAAAAATTAGGAACTGTTAGTGTTATTTGTACTGACAAAACAGGAACTTTAACTCAAAATAAATTAAAAATTAAACAATTATTTATATACCCTCAAAAAATCTTAGTTCATAAAAAATTAAATTTAAATCCAAATGTAATGAAATTAATTCATTATGGTGTGCTATGCAACAATGCTGATATTCATAAATCTAAAATTAATTCTTATAATCAAAAAAAATTTTTGTATGATCCAGTAGATCAATCTTTTGTTAATTTAGCACATTTGCTGAATTTAGATATTTACAAATTGAGACTAAAAAATCCCAAAATTAAAGAATTTCCTTTTGATGATCATTATAAAATTATGATCACAATACATAAAAACCTAAAAAGATATTATTTAATTATTAAAGGGGCTGGAGAAATTGTACTTAATTTATCTTCACACATCGAACAAGAAAATAATACTTTTGCGAAGAATGAAAATAGCCAACAAATAATAAAAAATCATTTTAATACAATGTCTAATGATGGTTATAAAATTTTAGCCATCGCTTATACTATTTTTTTTGATGATAATTTTCTAGAAAATGATATTTCTGTGCAAGAAATTTTAGACAAAATAGATAATAAAATTATTTTTTTAGGTTTAGTCGGAATAAAAGATCCTATTAGGCCAGAAACTTTTCAAGCTATTCAAGATTGTCATAAAGCTTCCATTATCCCTATCATGATTACTGGTGACCACCCAAATACAGCAAACAAAATTGCTTCAGAATTAAATATTATAAATGACAAAAGTGATTTAGTTATAAATGGAGATATGTTAGAACAATTCAGCGAAAAAGAATTTATGCAAAAACTATATCAAATCAAAGTATATGCGAGAACTAAACCTGAACATAAATTAAAAATTGTGAAAGCTTGGCAAAAGCTAGGACATATAGTAGCTATGACAGGAGATGGTGTCAATGATGCCCCCAGTATAAAACAAGCAGATATTGGTATTTCTATGGGACTAACAGGAACAGAAATAACAAAACAAGTTTCTGATATTATTTTAACTGATGATAATTTTAATACTATTAAAAAAGCCATAAAAGAGGGGAAAAATATATTTTTTAATATTAAAAAAAGCATTCTTTTCCTTTTAAGCTGTAATATGGGAGAAATTATAGCTATTTTAATAAATACTCTGTTAGGACATATTTTTTTTAACTCTGATTTTATCATTTTAAATACTTTACAAATTCTTTGGATTAATTTAATCACCGATTCTTTATCCGCATTGGCTCTAGGAATGGAACCACCAGAAGAAAATTTAATCAAACAAAAACCAAATTTTATTAAAAACGCCTTCTTAGATCAAACTTTAATTTTAAAAATTTGCTTAGAAGGATTTATGTTAGGTTCATTAGTTTTCATAGCAGCTTTAATTGGTTATAATTTACACCCTCACAATAGTTACCAATATGCTCAAACTTTTGCTTTCATGGTTTCGACGTTATCTCAATTAATTCATGCATTTAATTTAAGAAGTTTAACCAAATCTATATTTGAATTAAAAAAAAATAACCCATATTTAGTAAAATTTTTTATCATTAGTGTATTTATACAAATAATTATTTTTTTCATACCCTTTCTAAAAGAAAATTTTAAATTAACTAATCTATTATATTCAGATATTTTAGTTATTATCCTTCTTTCTTTAACACCATTAATAATTATAGAAGTAGTAAAAAAATATTTATACAAAAAACAAAAAATGTGATAAAAAAATAACCTAAAAAATATTATTTTATCTAAAAAAATAAACATTTTCGTATTCTTATTTTTATTCATAAAACTTTTAATATCGCTCTAAATATTTTTTTGTATAACAGAAAAAACTCTCTAATTATTCACCAAACTTTAGCTTAGCCAAATAAAATACTATGGAATTATTACTATTAAAAAATACCAACAATCACTTAAAAATGAGAGAAACAATTTAACCTAGCATCTTTTCGAATAATTATTAAATAAAATATTCTTTTTTTAGTAAAATTATGGTGAGTAAATTATTAGCTGCCTAGAGTTGAAATAAATATCTCATTCAAGTTGTTTCATCTTCGTCATAACGTACTTGTTTCCATTAATCTGAAAGAAGATTAAACCAAAACAAAGGAAATGCTCTGTAGATGTTAAAACTCAAACAACAGTTGATACTCATTAATGTCTTTGGATCTTTATTATTTGGCTTATTAATCTTATTTCCTCATAACTATGTCATAGCTATGGACTATGGTAGTTCTAGTTCATCCACTAAAAATAATAATGAAGAAAAAGAAATAACAGAAGATAAAAGACTTCAAAGTTTTATAATTAAACAAGCGAATTTGTAAATACTAGAAATCGTAACGCAAGTTTAGTTGAAATTGGTAGATTAGAAATTGAATTAATCCAAGTATCTTACCAAATTCCTGCTGCGCAACAAGGAAAAATACTTAAATTTATAAAAAAAGCAAAATGAAATAAGTTACCTGACTTATAAAACAACTTTTATTCTTGATATTGAGAGTCTTTTTTCATATATATTTAATGTGTAGAAAAAAGAATATGACGAATCAACTAAAAAAGATTGATAAGAACATAATTAATATTAATCATTTTGTTAAAAATAAAGATTGGTAATTAGAATTCCTCAAAAAATTAAACTTCCCAAGTTTCAGTAATATGAAAATATTCAAAAACAAAATAAAAGTTTAAAAAAAATCTTTCTTTATAACATAAAATAAAAAAGAAAAATTTATACTTAAGAAATAAGTAAAAGGTTTTTAAATCTAACAATTTTTAATTTTTTTTATACAAAATATTATGCTAATATTTTGTATAAATACATTTAACAATGAAAAACAAAATAGAAGAAATAGGATATAATAAAATGGATATTTATCAAGAGTCTTTATTATTACATGAGCAAAATAAAGGCAAAATCATTATTAAACCAAAAATAAAATTGAACAACTTTCAAGATTTATCTTTAGCTTATACTCCAGGAGTAGCCGCACCTTGCCAACAAATTCATAAAAATCCAGATGATGTTTATAAATATACTATAAAGTCAAATACTGTTGCTGTTATTACTAACGGAACAGCCGTTTTAGGGTTAGGAGATATTGGCGTTAAAGCTGCGCTTCCTGTTATGGAAGGGAAAGCGGTTTTATTCAAACAATTTGCTGATATTAATGCTTTTCCTATTTGTATCGACTCTAAAAACCCTCAAGAATTTGTGGATATTGTAAGTAAAATTTCTTCTGTGTTTGGAGCTATTAATCTAGAGGATATTAAAGCGCCGGAATGTTTCGAAATAGAGCAACAATTAAAGACCAAATTAGATATTCCTGTTTTTCATGATGACCAACATGGGACAGCTATTGTGGTAGCAGCTGGCCTGATTAATGCTCTAAAAGTAGTGAATAAACAAATGGAGAATATAGAAGTTTTAGTGATTGGTTCGGGGGCTGCTGGTACGGCTATTGTTAAAATGTTGCTTTTGTTAAAGGTTAAGAATATTGTTGTATATGACAAAAAAGGGGTCATTCATAAAGAACAAAATTGGTTAAATCTAGAACAAAAAGAAATATCTTTAAACACTAACCTTTCCAATGAAACAGGAACACTAAGCGACATTATTCAAAAGAAAGATGTGGTAATTGGTGTTGCAGCAGCTAACCTTTTAACTAGTCACATGATATCTACTATGAATCCAGATGCCATTGTCTTTGCTTTAGCTAACCCTGTCCCAGAAATTATGCCTGAGGAAGCCTACAAAGGAGGTGCTAAAATTATAGCTACTGGTAGATCTGATTTTCCTAATCAAATTAATAATGTTCTAGCCTTTCCAGGTCTCTTTCGAGGTATTTTAAATTCTTGCGCTACTACCGTTAACTTAACCATGCAATTAGCAGCTGTCTATGCTTTAGCTAACATTATTCCTCCCCATGAGTTAAATACAAATAACATTATTCCTGCGATTTTTAACCAAAAAGTAGTTAGCTGTGTGGCCCAGGCTGTTGCGGCCGCCGCTCTTCAAACAGGGGTTGTGAGAAAATCTATTTAACAATTGCAATTATTTTTAATCTTTGATTTTTAGGGCTTCTTTTTTTATTTATCGCTTTAATCATGAATTTCATATGTCAAGTTCATTACATCTTTTAATGCTTTGTGAAATTTTAGTATTTCTTGTTGTTCATAATTTCTGAATAAATTTATTTTTTTAATAATTTTGTTTTTTTTTATCAAATCCCATTTGATTATTTGGTTTAGAATTAGTTCTTCTTTTTGTAGTGGATATAATTCAGTTTTGATAGCTAACATTTTTGTTGTTAAATGATTACTTTGATCTAATAGTTGACTTAATTCTTTTTTTAATGGAGTTAATATTATTGCTTGTTTAAAACTATACTGTTTTGATAACAATAAATTATTTTTCTTTATTTTCATTATTAAAGTTTTTTGTTGGATTTTATTATCTATATAAATTTTTTGGGTATTAAGAGCTAATAATTGTTTATTTAAAAAGAATATTTTTTTGTTGAAAGCATTTAATTCATCTTGAAATTGTTTGATTTCTGTTTCTAATTTATTTAATTTCTTATGATAAGGATTAATTATTTGTTTATTTCTCTGTCTAATATTTTGGTAATACAATTTTAGACTTATTTCTATTTGAGTTATACTTTCATTATATTGATTTGTGTCCTCATTAATAATATAATTAACTTTTTGATTTAATCCTTTTTGAGTAATTAGAATTTTTTTTAACTCATTGTTCGAAGTGGATTTTGATTTGTTTGCAACAGGCAAATTAGCACCTTTTATGCGAAATTTTGAGTTATTTATAAGATAATTATTTTTAGTTTTAAGAGTATTTTTTGTAAATATTTGATCATAAAAGATAAACATGAAAAAAATAATTATTAATATTAAAATTGTTATTCTATATCCTTTAAAATTAACATTTTTTTGCATTTTGTTCTTTTTTAAATTTCTTTCTAATTGAATTGAAAATTGAAGCAGCTTAGCAAATTTTACTAAAAACTATTTTTTAAAAGAATTTAACTTTTAAAAAAACAAATTATAGTGCCCTCTTATAATATAATAACTTGTAAAAATATTTTAAACATAATAATTTTAACTTAAATTATTTTTAATTTTTTTGAATTCATTATTATGGTTAATAAAAATTAACCTTTCTTTTGAATTTTTCTCTAATGAATTAATTTTAATTGAGATTTAATTTCAATGGGCTAAATTTAATTTTAGTAATTATTATTTAGTATAAATAAAGTTAGTTCATTGAATATTTTTTTAACAATTAAAAATATTTAAGTATAAATTTGGTAATTTTATTCAAAAATTGCAGCAATTGCTGTCAAAATCTCGCACTATTTATATGAATTATATGTTTAATATGATTTTTATCCTTATTAAATTATCTATTATTGAAACAAAAATTTTATTTTTTCTATTTTAGATTTAGGCCAATTAATGAGCTATTTTTCTAATAATTTACTTCCTATAATGTATATTATGTAAACCATTCTAAAATTAATTAGATACTTGTGTAATTGATTATAAATAAGATTTTTATATGTTAAAATATAATTGTCCAGTTATTTTTTACTTCTTTATACTTTATATTGTAAATTATTTAAATATTAATTATATGTTTAATATTTTAGTTAACTTAATATTAACTTAAAATTACTTTGATTAGAAATCCGAATGATTATAATTCATATACCTTCGTTAACAAACACTTTATTGTAATTGTTGTAAAAGAATTTAGAAATTTATTTATCATGTTATTATATTTAATAATCACAATAAAAATCATAACTAAAAGATAATTTCTTCTATCTGCCTACTTTTAATTTCTTTTACTATTTAATTAAGGGTTAAAAGTTAAAAGAAAACCAAAACTATAAGAAAATAATGTGAAATTATTATAATTTTAGTAATAATATTTAAAATTAAAAAAAGAAAAGGATAATTTATATTATATGTTCAAAAAAAGTAATAGTCTAGTAAATATAAGTATTTTTTTGTATTTGGTTATCATGCTTTTTATATTTTCTATTGAAAATAAACAAGTTTATGCTCATCCTCTTTTGAATAAAGAAGAAACTGGTCTTTACACAGATTTTAAAGAAGTTACTCTTAATAATGCTAAAGCTAATGTAATTGTAACACATGGAATAGGAGAAAGTTCAAGAG
>NZ_JAOSID010000004.1 GCF_030588185.1 Candidatus Phytoplasma melaleucae
GGTTGCAATTATCATTTTTTGTGTTACAACAAAAGTATAAATATAGGAAAAAAGTAGGTTATCACCAATGTCATTTGTCAGAGCACTTTTAACTTTCAGCCATTATTAACCTTCTTATCACCTATTCCGCTTGAATTATTAAGTTTACTTCCTAAATTCAGAAAAATACGTAATCTTTTTGCTAAAAGTTCTTCTAATGTTGTTAATACAAATAACACAAATTCTTATGCATCTTCTTCTGGTTCTCGTTACAAAATAACTAAACTCAATTTAGCTATTTTATTATTTCTTTTCTTATTAATCTTTATGGTATTTATTTTATTATCGATTAACTCCGATTTTAAAAAATATTTCAAAATAAATCAAAATAAATCCGGTGCTTATACTCCTGCTACAAAATTATCTGCTATTCCTAATTCTAATCCATCTTCCACTGCAGATTCATCTGCAAATGTTGTTTCTCCCACACATGCCAATTCTGCTTTGATATCTGTTAAAATACCAACTATTACAATGAATGATAGTATTCGCGACAACCAATTAAACACTATCATTGCTTTTTCATCGGAATTAGCCTTTACTAATCCTTCTACCACTGATACTCAATCATTAGATAAGAAAAGAAAACTTATTCAGTCTTTACAACAAATAAAACAACAAGTATTAACGAACACTGTCTCTATTAACGATTTTGAGACATTTGTTTCTGATTTTTGTATGCAAAAAAACAATTTGGATAATAATATTAATACCAACAAGAATTTTCATGACACCAATAACTCTATTTCTAATTTACAGCTGACTCCTTCTGCTTCCTCGTCTTCATCCTCTTCTTTAATTAAATGTTTAAAATTTGAGGACTCTTCTATTTCGCCTTCTAGCATTATTTCTTCTTCCCATTCTTTAGATAGTTGTATTCAAACTTCTACAACTGCTTTAGCTGATTATGCTTCTTTTATGTTATAAAGTCGGATTTGAGTATTATTCATTAAAAAAAGAGTTATAAAGTTGATGAACTTTTTTTACAACAAATAATCATACTAGAAAAATCATTTTTTCATATATTTTTTGTTTTAATTAAATTAGGATTCCGTAAGCGTTCAAAAAGTTTTTTATCTGCTTGCAACATTGTTTTACTTCTAGTAATACCGAACTTTTTTAAACTAGAAAAAGTATTTTCTTCTGATTGAATATATTTTAGAATTAATTTTGCAGTTACAGGTAAAAAAGGTTTTAACAAAACCCCAATAAAACGCAAAGTTTCTACTAAATTATACAAGCAAAAATCTAATTTATTATTATTTTCTGAACATGGGACTTTCGCTAAATTCCATGGTTTCACCATATCAATGTATTTATTACATGAACGAGCTAATTTTATTATTTGTGCTAAAGCATCATTCACTTGGTAAAATAACATACAATTTCTTATTAAAGATAAAGTATTTACAGCTTTTTGAGATAGGTTAATACCTAAATCTTCTTTTATAAGAATTTTCGTTAGTTGATTGTTACGATACGATTTAATCATGCCTAAGGAACGACTTAATAAATTACCAATAGTATTTGCTAAATCAGCGTTATATTGATCATAAAAAAGATCATAAGTTAAAATACCATCGGAAAGAGAAGGAATTTTACTCAAAACAAAATATCTAATAGCATCTGAAGGAAAAATCTGTAATAGATCATCTGTGTAAACTACATTGTTAGTAGATTTCGACATTTTTTTTTCATTAAATAAAATCCAAGGATGAATTAAAAACTGTTTAGGTAAAGGCAAGTTTAAAGACATTAATAGAATCGGATAATAAATAAGATGGAATTTGCTAATGTCTTTACCTATAACATGTAAATCGCAAGGCCAATATTTTCTAAATTTATCATTTATGTTAAACACATTAAAATTCAATTCATCGTTTAAACCAGTAATATAATTGCTTAAAGCATCTATCCACACATAAGTAATATGTTTAGGATCAAAGCTTAAAGGAATGCCCCAACGAAAAGAAGTTCTAGAAATAGCTAAATCTGTAAGAGGGGTTTTAAGTAAATTAAATATTTCTTTTCTTCTTTCTATCGGTAAAATTAAATAAGGATTTTCTTCTAAATACTTTAGTAATTTATCTTGATATTTAGATATTTTAAAAAAATAAACTTCTTCTTTAGTCCAAATAGGACTTTCGCCATTAGGCATTTTATGATCAATTAAATCTTTTTCTGAAACATAACTTTCCTCCGAAACAGAATACCAACCTTCATATAACCCTTTATAAATATCGCCTTGTGCAAAAAGTTTTTCTAAAATAATTTGCACATTTTGTTTATGTGAAAGACTAGTAGTTCGGATGAAATAGTCATATTGAATATTTAATGAATCATAGATGCGTTTTATTTCTGTAGATATATGATTTACATATGCTTGAGCATTAATATTCTTTCGAGCAGCTTTTTTTTCTATTTTTTGGCCATGTTCATCTGTTCCAGTTTGAAAATAAACATCATACCCATCTAATTTCTTAAAACGAGCTATAGAATCAGCTAAAATCATTTCATATACATTGCCTATATGAGGGAGAGAAGAAGCGTAGACAATAGAAGTTGCAATAAAAAACTTTTTTTTTATCATATTCATATAATATCCTTTATTAAAATTAAAGCTTATTCAAAATTATTTGTAATACAGTATTTATGATAAATTGTTTTTTTAGGAATTTTACGTTCTTTAGCTACCTTATTCAAAGCTTCTTTTCGAGAATAACCTTGTTTTAAGAAAAACATAATATGTTCTTCTAAAGAAATATTCTGATACCAAACGAGCGATTTATTACCTTCAATCACTAAAACATATTCTCCTTTGAAAGATAATTTTTCTTGTATTACTTCATTAATATCACCGTGAATGATAGTTTCAAATTTTTTAGTTAGTTCTCGTAACAATGCGACATTACGTATTTGATATTGTTTTTGTACTAATAATAATGTTTCTTTTATTCTCAGCGGAGATTCATATATAATTAAAGTTCCCTCAAAGAAACGATATTGTACTAGTATATTTGTTTTTTTATTTTTACTTTTAGGCAAAAAGCCTAAAAATATGAAAGGTATATCAAAAGTAGATATACTAAAAGCAGATAGTAAAGACGAAGCACCTGGCACTGAACTCACATGAAAACCAGCTTTTTTGATTGTTCTCACTAGTAAAATCCCTGGATCACTAATTAAAGGAGTACCTGCGTTACTAATTAATGCTAATTGTTTATTAGCTTTTAATAAAGATAAAATTTGTGCTATACGTTTTTTTTCGTTATATTTGTGCAAAGAAATTAATTCATTTGTAAATTTATAAAAATGCAAAATTTTACGAGCACGTCTAGTATCTTCAGCAAAAATATAATCAACTTTTTTTAAAATTTCTAAAGCTCTAAAAGTTAGATCTAACATATTACCGATAGGGGTTGAAACTAAATATAAAATAGCTTTAGGGTCCGTAAAAGTGTTTTGTGTTATTATTACCATAACTAAAAAATTTTTAAATCATAACTCTTTCTTTTTTTGTTCAATTTCTAATAACAAAGCCATTAGACAAAATGTGTTATTTAAAAAAAGAACTTTTTTTTCCATTCTAGCAAAAACTTCTAAAAAAATATTAATTTGGGGTAAAGTTAAATCGAGAAAAAATTTTTTATTTAATAAATTTTCTGGAAATGAAAACGCTAAATTGCTTTTTTTATAATGTAAATCTAAAAAAAATTTTGTCATAATAAAAATAAAATCATGCATAAAATGATCTTTTAGAGTTAAAAACTGAGCTTGAACAAATAAATTTTGCAAAAAATGAACATGATCGAAAACATTTATACAAAATAAAAAAAACTTTTTAAAATCTAAATAATAATTATCTTTAGATAAATGTATATCTTTTTTATGCAAATCAACTAATAAAGAAATCAAAATAAAATCCAAAGCACCTCTTTTTTTTATTATCGAATCGTTGTCTAATACATAATTAGAATGATTACTTAAAGAAAAAACTTGAGCCCTTGAAAGAATAGTAGGTAAAACTAAATTAATATTGCTAGTTAATAAAATCCCTAGAATATTTTCGTTGATAGGATTTTCTAAAAAATAAAGTAAACTACTAATAGATTGCTTATGAATATGTTCTATTTCCTCAATGACATAAACTTTTTTTTGTTGAATAAGAGAAGTTTGTCCAAAGTAATTATACATTTCTAAGATTTGTTCTCTTTTGATAGGCAAACTATTTTGTTGACACAAATAATAAAAATTAGGATAATTATTTTGTTGAATTAACGTCATTAAAGGAATATGCAAAGAGTTCTTTTTAAGAAATTCATAAGCTAAATCAAATGCCAATTTTTTTTGTTCTTGAAGACTTCCGCCTTCTATTAAATATAGATGAGATAATTTATCATTTTTAATAATTGTTTTAAATTGTTTTAGTAAAAAATCAGATGTATTCATAAGTCAATTTGAAATAATTCTTTTATTTTAATAGCGATAGATAATTGAATTTCTTTTAAAGAACGATTCGCGTTAATTTTACAAATTCTTTGAGGATATTGTAAGCAAAGTTGTAAATAACCTTGTCTTACTTGATCATGAAAATGCTTTTTTTGTAAGTCAAAATATTCAATTTTTTGTTTTCTTTGTGATTTTAATCTTTGAAGAGCAATGCTAGGATCTACATCTAAATAAAAAGTTACATCAGGTAACCATTCGCAAGCTAGTGGATTAATCTTTTGAATAAAATTTATTCCTAATTTTCTCACATATCCTTGATATACAAAAGAAGAATCTAAAAAACGGTCACAAATGACAATTTTATTTTGTTGCAAAACAGGGATAATAACTTTGGTTAAATGTTCAGTTCTATCAGCAGCGTATAATAAAGCTTCTGTTATAAAATCCACTTTATTATAAAATTGCATCAGTATTTTTTTAATCGGAATATTAAATTTACATCCTCCAGGTTCCTTAGTTAATATAACTGGATATTTGTTGACTATTTTTTTAAATAAATAAATAGCTAGAGTAGTTTTACCAACTCCTTCTCCACCTTCAAAAGAAATAAACATAATATAAATACCTTATTTTCAAATCTAATTTAACTGTAACTATTTTTCTATTACAGCAAATAATAATATTATATGAAAAAACTTATTATTAAGTGATAAAAAAATAAACAAATAATTATTTTTATGTCAAAACATTTTTAACTTAATTTTATAGTAAGACTTAAATCTATTAATCGCTAGAATTATTACATAATTATATAAACTTTTTTTAAATATTTTAAAAAGATTTTCTGTTATACAAAAAATATTCTAACATAAAAAACTCCATACACAAAGCAACAAGCAGAAACATAACACAAAGTAATCTTGAACAGTCATTTTATAATGAATTAATTTAGTACGAGAAGCTCCTACAATATAACCTCTAGTTTCCATTGCATTAGCCAAAACCGAAGATTTGCGAAAAGAAATAATAAAAACAGGAATTAATAAAGATAATAAATAATAAATCTTTTTTAAAATATTTTTAGTGTAAAAGTTGATGCCCCGAGACATTTGAGCTTTAATAATTTTTTTGGTTTCTTCCAACAAAAAAGGGATAAACATAAAAATCAAAGACATAACAATAGAGAAAAATTCTAAAGGAAATTTAATTTTTTTTAAAGGGCGCAAAACATTTTCTAACCCATAATTCATTTCCATAAAAGAAGTAGTTTCTCCAAACAACATAAATAATATTAATATTAATAAAATACGAATCAAAAGTGATAAAATTTTTAATAAATGTTGAGGTTTTAAAAAAAATATCTGTAGTATATTAGGTGCTAAAAAATTCAATTTATAAATTAAAAAAGGTAATATGAAAATAAAAAAGAAAAACAAAATATAGTAAACATATTTGTTTATTTTTTTTTTCAAAATGTAAGCAAAAATTAAAATTAATAATAGAGTATAAGGAATTGGCCAAATACAAATTTCAATATCATGTTGTGAAGATCTTGTTAAAGATAAATGAACCATTAAACTGAAAATAATAAGAAAATTAAAATTAGAAATTTTTTTTAATAAACTTATAAAAGAAATATCAATTTCTATTGACGAAAAAAACAAAAACAAAAAAAAGATAAAAACAAATAATGAATATAAAAATATCATTAAAAATCTTTTATGATTTAGTTCGCTTAAAAAAGTAATATCTAACCCTAAAACCACTTTAAATAAACAAATAATTGAAATAATTTTGACAGATGGGTGAATAAAGTATAAAAAAGATTTTTGTTTTTGAACATATAAATCATTATATACATTATCAATCATCATTATCTATGTTGTCCTTTTGATAAAATTTTCGTAAATATTCTAATAAATTTTTATAAGAATATGTTGGATAAAATGAAATATTCAATTTCTTTTCTAATAATCTAGAAATTTTAAAAGTTTGAGGTTCATATAATTCTAATTCGGAAAATTTTTTATGACTAAAAAAATCGTCTTTCATACCATCAAAAATAATTTCCCCTTTTTCTAAAAAAATAACTCTATTAGCATATTCAGCTACTAAATCCATATCATGAGTAATAAAAATAATAGTTTTTTTTTCGTTTTGATACATCTGTTTTAAAACATGCATAATTTCTAATTGACTTCTGTTATCTAACCCACGAGTAGGTTCATCTAAAATTAAAATAAAAGGATTCATGACTAAAATGCCGGCAATAGCCACTTTTCTTTGTTGTCCACTAGATAATTGAAAAGGTGATTTATAAAATAGATCTGATGTAATTCCAACTTTGTTTAAAGCATCGATAGATATTTTTTTGATAACTTCATTTGTTTGCTTAAAATTATTAAGAGTAAACATTACATCTTTTAAAACAGTTGTTTCAAATAATTGGTATTCCGGAAATTGAAAAATTAAACCTATTTTTTTTCTTAAAGTGGTTAATTTTTTAGATGAATTTTTAGCACTTATTTTTTGGTGAAATACTTCTAAATGCCCTTCTGAAGGTAACAATAAACCATTCATCATCTGGACTAAAGTCGATTTACCAGATCCTATAGGACCAATTATAGCAATAAATTCATTTTGTTGGTTAATTGTTAAATTAATATTTTGAATAGCATATTTTTCTTTTTTTTTGTAGTAAAACGTTACATTTTTAAACTGTATTGCCATAAAATATCCTGTATTTGTTGCAAAATTTCTAGTTTTATTATGTTTAAATTTTTTTCCTGTTCCATTGCATAATATATTTTCAAAGATAACGGTAATTTAACAAAATATTTTTGCAAAAATAAATAATCTTTTATAAAATTTTTTGGCATATCTTGTTTTAGTAAACAACCTCGATTTAAAAAAATAATCTCATCGCTCTGTAAAGCAAATTCTAAATCATGTGTAATAGTAATTAAAATTTTCTTTTTTTCTTTATGAATTTTTTTTACAATATCGTTTATTTCTTTTACTCCTTGTGGATCTAAAAAAGAGGTTGGTTCATCCAAAATAATAATTTCCGGATTCATAGCTAAAACTGAAGCAATAGCTACTTTTTGTTTTTGGCCTCCTGATAAATCTTGAGGTTTTTTATCTAGTAAATCATAAATATTTAATTCTTGCGAAATTTTAGTAATTATTTGCTGCATTCGTTGCCTAGATAATCTTTGGTTTTCTAAGCCAAAAGCAATATCACTTCGTACATCGAAACCTACAAATTGATAATCAGGATTTTGAAAAATAATTCCCATACAAGCTCGTAATAGAGATAAATTTTCTTCTTTTAACTCGAAATTATTAATAAAAATTTTACCTTTTTGTATTTGCAATAAACCAGCTAAAATTTTAGCCAAAGTTGATTTACCCGAACCGTTATCACCTATTATAGAGACCCATTGACCTGGCAAAATTTTAAAATTTATATTATTTAATATTGATAAATCTTTTTTATACCCAAAACTTAAATTTTTAACAATAATCATTTTATACCTAATTTTTCAAATTTTATTTTATACAGAAACAAAACTAAACAAACTATAATTTCATTTTTATAATCTCATCCAAAATTTATAAATTTAGGAATGGCTAATTATTACATTACAAAAACCAAACAAAATATTTATTTTTACGGCAATAATTGAAAAATTACTAAAATTGTTAGCTTTTTCAACAAATGCAAAATATGAATTATTAATTTCTTTTAACTTTAAAACCACTTATATACTGTTCAAATTACTAAACCAGAGAAATAATTGCCATAGGAGCTGAATCGCCTCGGCGAAACTCAGTTTTAATAATTCTAGTATAACCACCGATTCTTGCATGATACTTAGTGGATATTTCATTAAATAATTTTTGTAAAACAGTTTGATTTGGAGTCACTTTTTCATTGAAGAACAATAGCAAAGCTCTTCTTTTAGCGAACAAAGTGTTTTTTTTACCCAGAGTAATTGCTTTTTCAACTATTTTTCTAAGTTCTTTAGCTTTGGATAAAGTAGTTATAATTTGTTCATGAATAATTAAATCAGAAACTAAACTTCTTAATAAAGATTTTCTTTGAGGGGTATTACGTCTCAGTTTACTATAACTCATTTTATAATTTAAACCTCTTTTTTAAAAATATTATTTTATTTTTCGTCAATTTTCATATTAAAATGAAGATCTAATGCGTTCATTTTTTCTTTTAATTCTTCAAAAGATTTTTTACCTAAACTATTTAATTTCATAATATCTTTTTCTTGTTGGATAACTAATTCTTTAACAGTATGAATGCCTGATTTCTTTAAACTATTCAACAATCTAACAGATAATTCCAATTGTTCAATTTTAAAATCTAAAGCGTGATTATGACTTTCTATTTTAGGTTCATAAATAAAGTCTATCTTTTTAGTTTCTTCGCATAAATTCACTAAAACATTTAAATGATCAACTAAAATTTTAGCAGCAAGAGATAAAGCCTTTTTTGCGGTAATAGCACCATTAGTTTCAATTTCTATAACTAGTTCTTCTTTTTTACCTAATTTTTGTTCTACATGATAAGAAGTTTTTACAACAGGGGTATACAAAGAATCTATTGCAATCAATCCAAATCGACCTTGATTATAGATTTTATTTTCTTCAGCAGAACAATAACCGATCCCTTTTCTGACTGTAGCTATCATCTTAAAGTGAGTATTTTTTGATAAATGAGCAATTACATGTTCCTTATTAATAATAGTTACTCCAGGAACACTTTGAAAATCAGCTGCTGTTATAACTTTTGGGCCTACTACATTAATTTCTAGTTTTTCTTCAAAATCATCTATTGAATTATTAACAGATATAACTACTTTTTTTAAATTTAAAACAATGGACATTATATCTTCATAGACACCCTGAATAACATTAAATTCATGATCAAATCCTTCAATACGGATATTAACAATAGCAGCTCCAGGCAAAGAAGATAATAAAATTCTTCTAATGGAATTGCCTAAAGTATTAGCATGAGAAGATTGTAAACATTGAATAACAAATTTACCATAATGAGAATTAGTGTTTTCCTCTTGAATTATCATAATAGGTTTTAAAAATTGTAATTTTTTCATAACTATATCCTTTTTTATCAACCACGAGGACGTTTAGGTGGTCTACAACCATTATGAGGGATGGGAGTCACATCTTTGATAACAGAAATTTTAAAACCTTCATCGTTAAAAGTACGAATAGCAGTTTCACGACCAACACCAGGGCCTTTAACCCAAATTTCCACTTTCTGCATTCCATAGTCTTTAGCTAACAAGGCTACTTTTTTAGCGACTTGCTGAGCGGAATAAAAAGTTGATTTGCGGCTACCATCAAAGCCTAATTTACCAGCGCTGCAACTAACAATGGAATTGCCATACAAATCAGTAACATTAATAATTGTATTATTAAAAGTACTATGAATATGCACAATTCCAGCAGGAAAATTTTTTTTGATTTTTTTACGTTTAACTTGTTTAGTCAAAGACTTCATCAATTATAATCCTTTTCTTTTTATATTTTTGCCGCTTTTATTTTGTTTCGCGAAATTCAAAACATTTTTTTGTCGATTGCGACGAGTTGTTTTGGCATTATTTCTTGTGTTTTGGCCTCTAGCTGGTAAACCTAAAATATGTCGTTTTCCTCTGTAAGAATTTATTGACATTAAAAGTTTAATGTTCATTAAGGGGGCTTCTCGTCTTAAAAACCCTTTCTCATTTAATATATTAATTTCATTTCTAATAACAGATAATTGTTCTTCGCTTAAATCTTGAACTTTTATATTTTCGTTGATATTTAATGTTCTTAAAATTTTAAGAGAAGTTTTACGACCAATACCGTAAATATAAGTAAGGGCAATAAATACACTCTTATTACTAGGAATATCTGTTCCTGCAATTCTCAACATAATCCAGTAAGACTCCTTTCTAACCCCTATCCTTGTCTTTGGTTATTACGACGATTTTTTTTATTTATGACATAAATTTTTTTTTTACGTTTAACAATAATGTCGTCAATACTACGTTTTTTTACAGAAGCTCTGACTTTCATGTTGTTTCCCCTTTTCTAGTATTATAACGATAAATAATACGTTTATTGCAATCAACTCGCACTTTGTCTCCTAAGATAATACGAATATTATTAATACGTATTTTGCCTGAGATACGAGCAATAATATCTTCGTGGTTATTCTTGTCATCTAAAAGTTTTAATTTAAATTTTTCACCAGGCAATATCTCAATGACTCTAGCATCAAAAGTTAATAATTCAGCTTCATGGGCCATAATTCTATTTTTATCACCTCCATATTTTTTTATGTTAAAATTTCATATCCATGATCAGTTACTAAAATAGTATGTTCAAAATGAGCACTTAAACTATTATCTCTTGAAATAGCTGTCCAACCATCAGCCATGATTATAACGTCTTTACTACCTAAAGTAAACATAGGTTCAATACAAAAAGTCATTCCTGAAATTAATAAATAGTTTTGCTCGACAAAATCAAAATTAAAAATACGAGGAGCCTCATGTAGATGTAATCCTATGCCATGTCCAGAAAATACTTCAACTATACCATAGTTATATTTTTTACCAATTGCTGAAATAGCATAAGTAATATCTGATATATAATTACCCGGTTTAACTTTACTTATTCCCGCATATAAAGCTTCTTGAGTATGTTGGAGAAGATTTTCTACTTTTTTAGGAATTTGTCCTATAGCATAAGTCCAAGCTGTGTCTACACAATATCCTTTATATCTTATACCTAAATCTAGAGTAACAATATCCCCCCATTTTAAAATTTTTTGGCGCGATGGCAATCCATGAACTATAGCTTCATTCACAGATATACAAACATTGCCCTTATAACCTTTATAACCTTTAAAAGCAGAAATAACTCCGTGTTTAGCCATTAATTCGCCAGCAATTTGATCTAACTGCCAAGTAGAAACCCCTTCTTTTAAAAAAACAAATAATTGTTTTTTTATTTTAGATAAAATTTGTCCTGCTGTTTTCATTACAGCGATTTCATCCCATGATTTAATTGATAACATATAAAGCCTCTAATTAACTCTTAAACATATTTATCCAATATAAATATTAAAAGAGTTTGTTATATAACCTCTTAACATTAGTTTTGCCAGAAGAAATGAATTGAACAATATCAATAGCTACTCCAACAATAATTAAAAGACTAGTACCGCCTAAATTGAAGGATTGACTAATACGTAATTGTTTTAAAACCATAAAATTAATTAAATCTGGAAAAGCAGCTAACAAAGTCAAAGATAATGCCCCCATAATAGTAACTTTGAATAATTCTTGTGTAAGTTTATAAACAGTTTGCTCGCCTGGTTTAACACCTTCTAAATAAGCGTCTTGTTTAGATAAATGGTCTGCAATATCATTTGGATTAATCATTATAAAAACTGAAAACACTGAAAATAATAAAATTAACAAGAGATAAACAAAAAAACCTAACCCCAAGTAATTATATTGGGAGTTTTGAAATTTAGTAATCAATTGTCTTAAGGCACTATCTGGTTTAAAAAAAGCACCTATAGTAGGGATTACACTTAACAAAGTGTTAGCTAGAATAACCGGTAAAATACCAGAAGTATTAATTTTCAAAGGAATATAATTTTTGATTTTTTTATGATCTTGTTGTGTAGCATAGTTAATAGGTATTTTTAAATAAGACGAACATAAAATAATTGTTAAAATTAACAAAATCAAAAACGAAAATATAATCAATAATCTTTGTGTTAAACTTAACAAATTATTATTAGAAAATAAATATTTCAAAGTTCTGGATAAATTTTCACTTACACTTATAACTATTAAAAGAGAAATACCATTACCTATTCCTTTAGAACTAATTAAATCAGACAACCAAATACAAATAAAAGTACCAACAACTAAAAAAAAGATTACTTGGATAACAAGAGTTTTTTGAAAATAAATATCAAAAATGCCTGCACGTAAAATTAAAGATAAACTTTGCCCTATAGCAATTAATAAAGTTAAGCATTTAGTAACTAAGTTGATTTTATATTTCCCTATTTCGCCGTGTTCGTTCCATTCTTTCATCCAAGGAAATACTTTATGAGCTAACTGCATTACAATAGAAGCCGTAATATAAGGAACAACTCCTAAAGATAAAAGATATATAGGCATAGGGTTATTAAATATAGAAAAATCTTGCACAACAAATCTCTTTAATTTAGCTAATTCTAATATCATTGGCGGAATACAAGGAATATATATATTAATTCCAATTACATAAATCAAAACAATAATTAAGGTAAAAAGAATTTTTTTAATTACATTTTTTTTATCTTTGAAATAATCTACTAATAATTTCATTACAAACTACCTTTTTATTATTTCTATATTTCCTCCAGATTTTTGAATTATATCTTGAGCTTTGCGAGAAAATTTAGAAGCTTGAACAACTAGTCTCTTATTTAAATGACCTTTACCTAAAATTTTAATCGAATAATTGTTTTTTTTAATAATTTTTTTCTCTAATAATAAATCTCTTGTCACTAAAGTATCATTATCAAAAAATTCTAATTTTTCTATATTAATAAGATTATATTGTTTTTTGTTAACATTATAAAAACCTCGCTTAGGAATTCTTTGAAAAAATGATGTTTGACCGCCTTCAAATCCAATCCTAGTTTTACCACCAGAACGTGCTAATTGTCCTTTATGTCCTCGCCCACAAGTTTTACCATTCCCGCTTCCAGGCCCTCTTCCTAAACGTTTAATAGTTTTTCTAGCACCTTTAACTGGTTTTAACAAATGTAACATACTAAATTTTCCTTTCAGAAATTTCTTTCACTATGACCAAATGACTAATTTTTTTAACAATTCCTCTAATAGTCGCAATATTTTCTTTAATAACTTTTTGGCGAATTTTTTTTAATCCTAAATGATGGGCGTTTTTAACTTGATTAGGAGTTCTACCGATTAAACTTTTACGTAGTTGAATTTCTATTTTGGTCATTTGGATACACCTCTGATACGTGATTCTAAAGAAATGCCTCTAATTCTTTCTACATCTTTTATATTTCTTAATTGGGAAAAGCCATCCATTACAGCTCTCAAAACATTAACATGTGTTCTAGCACCTAAAGATTTTGTTAAAATATCAGTGATTCCAGCTAATTCTAAAACTGATCTTGCTGCTTTTCCTCCAGCAACAATACCTGTTCCTTTTGAAGCAGGTTTTAAAAGAAATTTAGTAGCTCCAAAATGACCTACAATTTCATGAGGAATTGTTGTCCCTTTTAGTGGTATAGAAACTAAATTTTTTTTTGCTTTTTCTAAAGCTTTTTTTATAGCATCTAGAATTTCTCGGGCTTTTCCAGACGCAAAACCTATTTGCCCTTTTTTATCACCAACCACAACTAATGCAGAAAAACGAAAACGACGACCGCCTTTAACTACTTTAACAATTCTATTTATACTGACTACTTTTTCTTCAAAGAGAGATTTTTTTTTGTTAGTAATTTCTTTCTTCATAATTGTCATTCCTTTCAAAATACTAAACCTTCTTTACGAGCGGAATCAGCTAAAATTTTGACACGTCCATGATATAAACGCCCACCACGATCAAAGACGACATGACAAATACCTTTGTCTAAAGCTTTTTTAGCAATTCTTTTGCCGACATCTGAAGCTACTGTAGCATTAATCTTATTAGCATTAATTTCCTTACTATGGACGCTACATAGAGTTATACCTTGTTGGTCATCTATTATTTGGACATAAAAATATTTATTAGAATAAAAAACATTTAAACGTGGTTTTTGGGCATTACCTATAATACTTTTTCTTAAACGTAAGTGACGTTTTTTTCGTAACATTTGAGAAGATATTTTTTTAATCATATTTCCAATAAATCCTTTTATTTTATTTTTTAGAACTTTTACCAGCTTTACGATAAATATATTCTCCAACACAACGTATACCTCTACCTTTATAAGGTTCTGGTTTATAAAGAGACACTAATTTTTGGGCAAATTCTCCCACTAATTGTTTTTCAGTACCTTTAATAGTGATAAATGTTTTATTAGAAACTTCTACTTCTAATTCAGGTAAAATATCAACAACAATTTCATGAGAAAAACCTAATTTAAAAATTAATTGAGATCCATCAATACGACAATTATAACCTAATCCTACAATTTCTAATTTTTTAACAAAACATTCCTTTAATCCTGTAATCATATTATTTAACAAAGATCTTGTAGTACCATGTATTTTTTTCATAAAAACCTTATCATTAGGTCGTGTAATAGTGATTGAATTATTTTTCAAAAGAATGTTTAAAAGAGGATTAAATTGATATATTAATTCTCCTTTCGGAGATTTCACAGAAACCAAATTTTTATCTTTAATTTCAACTTGAATATTTTCAGGAACTAAAATAACTTTTTTACCTACTCGGGACATGTATTCTCCTTCATTATTACCAAATTAAAGCTAAAACTTGACCACCTATACGAGATGACAAAGCTTCGTAATTTGTTAAAATTCCTTTAGATGTGGAAATTAAAGCTACGCCGAACCCGTTGAAAACCTGGGGAATGTTTCTAACAGTAACATACTGGGAAACCCTTCTTAATCCTTTAATAGCACATTCTTTGGTGATTAAATCATATTTAAGTTGAATAATAATATTTTTTTTATTCGAATCTAAAAGAAAATTTCTAATAAAACCTTCTTTTTTCATAATCTCTAATATTTGAATTTTTAAGTTTGAAATAGGGACTAAAACTTTTTCATAACGCATAGCATTAGCATTACGAATTCTTGTTAACAAATCAGCAATAGGGTCAGTCATTACCATAAATATTATATTTTCCTTTCTTTTTACCAACTCATTTTTATGATGCCAGGTATTTCGCCTTTATTAGCCAATAAACGAAAATTAATTCTAGAAATTCCAAACTTTCTCATATATCCTCTTGCTCTGCCATCAATTTTATCTATATTTTTACAGCGAACAGGAGAAGAATTAACAGGCAAACGAGATACCCCCTGATAATCTTTGTTACGTTTTAATTCTAAACGTTTTTCCCTATATTTCCAAAACAATTGTTGTTGTTTGAAATTTTTAATAATTTTAGATTTTTTAGCCATAAAAATTAAATACTCCTTTTTTATATATTTCTTTTGAAAGGCATGCCATAAAATTCTAATAATTTTTTAGCTTCTTCATTGCTCTTAGCAGTAGTAACAATACAAATATCCATACCAAAAATTCTCTTAATTTTATCAAAACTAATTTCAGGAAAAATAATTTGTTCCTTTATACCGATATTATAATTACCTCTTCCGTCAAAAGATTTAAGAGAAAGACCAGAGAAATCTTTTAATCTTGATAAAACTATATGAATCAATTTATTTAAAAAAAATTCTTTTTTAGTTCTTCTTAAAGTAACTTTTAAACCAATAGACATGCCTTCTCTTAATTTAAAGTTAGAAATAGATTTTTTAGCTTTAATAACAATAGGCAATTGCCCACTTATTAGAGTTAATTGTTCTTGGCATTCTTCTAAAATTTTAGTATCAGAAGCAGCTCTACCTACTCCCATATTAATAACTATTTTTTCTATTTTAGGGACTTGCATTATGGTTTTAACATTAAAAATTTCTTTTAAAGACGAAAAAGAATTATTTTCAATATCATTATTATTTTTATTCATTTCTTTTTAACCTTTTCCTTTAATTAGAAATTGCTAAACCTGTTTTTTTAGAATAACGTATTTTTCTACCGGATTCAAAACGAATTCCTACACGAATAGGAATCTTTTCTACAGGATCAATCAAAGCAACATTAGAAATATGAATCGGCATTTCTTCTCTAATAATATTCCCTTTTTTATTATTTTCAGAAACAGTTTTATGTTTAGTTGCTATATTAACACCTTCTATTAAAACTTTTTTTTCTTTAAAAAAAACTTTTACTACTTTTCCGGTTTTAATTATTTTCTTTTTATTATCAGGATGAACTATATAACGATCTTTTCCTGCAATAACAGCTACTATATCACCTATTTTAATATACATCACAAAACCTCATATTATCAATAATTCTTCAGCCAAGGAAAGAAACTTAGAAAAATTACTATCTTTAAATTTTTGATTCTTCACTGCAGGACCTAAAATTCTGGTTCCTCTAGGAGTCATATCATCTTTTATAATGACTACGGCATTATCATCGAATTTAATATAACTACCATCTTTGCCTTTTGTGCCGTATTTAGTGCGTAAAATCAAAGCTTTAGTCACAACCCCTTTTTTTATTGAACTAGAAGGGATTGCTTTCTTGATAGAAACAATAACTACATCTCCAATATGGGCATAACGTTTTCTAGTAGCTCCAGGAATACCAATAACTAAAACCTCTTTAGCGCCGCTATTATCGGCAACTGTTAAACGACTATTAATTTGAATCATGACTTAACACCTTCATCAGATAAAAGTATTTTCAATAAACGAAATCTTTTATTTTTAGACAAAGGTCTTGTTTCTGAAAAATAAACTAAGTCCCCTATTTTAGCATTTTCATACTCATCGTGAACATAAAATTTACTCACTTTTGTAACTCGTTTTTTATACAAAGGGTCTTTTTGATAATAACGAACAGCAACAACTATAGTTTTCTGCATTTTATCAGATACAACTTTGCCTGTAAAAAGCTTTCTACAATTACGCATGCATATCAACTCTCTTTCATTTATTTATTATATTTGGCAAAAATAAAACTGTTTTTTTCAGTTTAAACTTAATGCTATAAACTAAATCAAATTTGTCTGAATAAAGATTCAGAAATAATTATTTATATTATATTTTATTGAATTTGGAATTATTTTTGTCAAATATTTCGTTTTCTTTCATAATAGTTTTTAATCTAGCAATAGTTTTTTTTATTTTCCGAACATTAGATGTATTTTTTAATTTAGATAAATCTAATTTTAATTTATTATCGAATAACTCTTTTTTCAAATAAATGATTTGTTTATGAATATCATCATTAGACATTTGCCGTATTTCCTTAGCTTTCATTATTCCTGCCCTCTTTTAACAATTTTAGTTTTAACAGGTAATTTATGGGATGCTAACCTTAAAGCTTCTTTTTCTATTGCTGCTACATTATTCAAATCACTAACTTCAAAAATAACTCTACCTTTTTTAACAACTGCTACCCAACGAGCTGTATTTCCTTTGCCCGAACCCATTCTGACTAGCTTTTTTTCAGTTAAAGGTAAATGAGGGAAAATATTAATAATTACAGTACCCTCTCTTTTTAATTGACGAGTCATAGCAATACGAGCAGATTCTATTTGACGAGCATCAATCCAAGCTCCTGTTTGAGCAACAAGACCATAATTACCATTAATAATTTTTGTTTGTCCTTTAGACTTGCCTTCATAACTCAAACGATGTAAACGACGATATTTAGTTTTTTTCGGCATTAACATAATATTATTCCTCTTTTTTTTACAACTGTTTAAGATATAACTTAAATTTTAGAATCTTTATCATTATGAAATCCCGAAGTAGATAATATCTTGGCTGCTTTATCTTCAGTAAAAGTAGGAGTAGAAGACTTAATAACTTTTTGAATAGGTTTAGGAATAAAATCACCATGACAAATAAACACTTTAACCCCTATAACACCATAGACAGTATAAGCTGAAGCATAAGCATAACTAATAAGAGATCTAAAAGTACCTAAAGGTAAAATCCCTCTAATTATAGATTCTTGTCTTGCAATTTCAGCTCCACCTAAACGCCCTGAAATAATAATTTTAATTCCTTTGACTCCTGTTTTTAAAGCTTTTTGAACAGCTATCTTTTGAACAGATCTAAAAAAAGCCCTCTGTTCTAATTGTACAGCAATATTTTGAGCTACTAAAGAAGCTACTCCATCAGGATTTTTAACTTCAATAACATGAACTGTAACATCTTTTTGAATTAATTTTTGAATACTTTGGATTAATTTATTTTTTTGTTTATTGTCAGTGCCTATAACAATACCTAATTTAGCAGTATGAAGATAAATTTGCACTTCTTCTTTATTTGTTTTTTTGAGACGTTGAATTTCAACAAGGGAAATTGTGCCTTTTGTATAATAATTACTGATAAAAGTTCTAATTCGATAATCTTCATGAATTAAAACAGGTACTTGTTTATCCTCGGCATACCATTTAGATGACCAATTTTTTAGTAGTGATAATCTTAACCCAATAGGGCTACTTTTCTGACCCATTTTGAATTTCCTTTCTCTTGTTTTCTGTTTGTTGTTGAGAAGAGATAACAATTGTTATATGACTAGTTCTTTTTTGAATTTTATTAGTTCTTCCCTTAGCTCTTGGCAACAAACGTTTCATACGTAATCCCTCATTAACAAAAATTTTTTTCACATATAAATTTGCCGCATCCAAATTAAAATTATTAACAGCGTTAGCAATAGCGCTATTTAACAATTTTAAAATAATTGGTGACGCTGCTTTAGAAGTAAAAGTTAAAATCGCTTGTGCTTCTTTTACATGTTTATTACGAATTAAATCCACTACTAAACGTGCTTTTCTAGGAGCGATAGCTGCTTGATTTACAATAGCTTTCACATCATACATAAAACCATTCCTATCCACCCTTCTATTTATGTTTAGTTATTTTTTTATCTTTTTTAGCATGAACAGCCACTTTGCGAGTTAATGTTAAAGAACCTAATTTAAAACCTACCATATCTTCCGTAATAAAAATAGGGATATATTCTCTACCATTATGAACTGCAATTCTATGACCAACAAACTCAGGTGTAATATTAGTTCTGCGCGAACGAGTTTGAATAAGTTTTTTAGTTTTATTTTCGTTTTGTTGACGTATTTTTAATAATAAATATTCATCTGCAAAGGACCCTTTTTTAATTGAACGAGCCATATTCAAATTTACTCCCTATTTTATTTTTTACGATGTTTAAGAATTAATTTAGTAGAAAATTTATTTTTTTTGCGTGTTTTAATTCCACGATCTTTCTTGCCCCAAGGAGTTCTAGATTCAGAGTGACCGATAGGAGCTCGTCCTTCTCCTCCGCCATGTGGATGATCATTAGGATTCATCGCTGTGCCACGTACTTTAGATTTCTTGTTTAAATAACGTGATCTTCCTGCTTTGCCATTTCTAATTAACTTATAAGTTTCATTTCCTATTTCGCCTATAGTAGCTCGACAAGAAGACAAAACTTTCCTTATTTCACCAGACGGTAAACTTAAAACAACGTATTTATCTTCTCTTTTAATAATTCGTGCATAAGAACCAGCGCCACGAGCTATTTGACCGCCTTTACCAGGTTTCAACTCGATATTACTAACTACAGAACCAACAGGAATATTTATTAAAGGCAAGGCATTTCCAACTCTAATTTCCGCACCAATGCCTGAAACAATTTCATTACCTACATTTAAATTTTTAAGAGATAGAATATATCTCTTTTCTCCATCTTGATAATGAATTAGAGAAATATTAGCATTACGTTTTGGATCATATTCTATAGTAGCTACTTTTCCCGGTATATTATCTTTGTTACGTTTGAAATCAATAAGACGAATTTTTTGTTTTGCTCCACCACCACGGCCTCTTATTGTTATTAAACCTTGGTTATTACGGCCGCCTGTATTTTTTTTAAATAATAATAATTTCTTTTCTGGTTTGGAGCTAGTAATTTGTGCAAAACTTTGTAAACGCATATTACGATGTCCATTAGAGGTGGGTTTATATTTTTTAATAGACATAAAAAATTACCTTTCTTTTAAAAATGAAAACTTTATTTTGGTTTGTTTATCTTCACATTGTATGCTTATAAATCGCCGAAATCAACTATTCTTTGACCTGGAACTATTTGAACAATTGCTTTTTTATAAGCCGATGTATACCCTGCATATTTACCTTTCTTCTTAAACTTAGGTAATACATGACTGGTATTTATCGAAAGAACCTTAACATTAAAAATATATTCTACAGCTTTTTTAATTTCTATTTTATTAGCTTTTCTATCCACTTTAAAAGTATATTTATTATGTAATTCCATTTTTTTATTAGTTGATTCAGTAATTATTGGAGATTTAAGACAATCGTAATATTTAATCATTTTGCTGCACCTTTTCGAAATAATTAATAGCATCTTGAGTCATAAGCAGATATTTAGCATTTAAAATTTCATAAACACTAACATGCGAACAACTTTCTAGAATAACTTGAGGCAAATTATTAGTAGCACGCACTAAATTATCATTTAATTCGCGAACTATGATTAAAATTTTATCAGCAACGTGTAATTGTTTTAAAATATTTTTAATTTCTTTAGTTTTAGATGTTTGTAAATATAATAAATCTAAAATGATTAAACTTTTTCGTTTAGTATGAAAAGAAAAAGCTGAATTTAAAGCTAATTTTCTAACTTTATAATTTACTTTAAAATCATAATCTCTTTTTTTCAGAGCAAAAGTATGCCCCCCCCCTGTCCATATAGGAGAACGAATAGTACCTTGGCGTGATTTTCCTGTTCCTTTTTGTGGCCAAGGTTTACGACCACCTCCAGAAACTTCAGACCTGCTTTTAGTTTTATGATTACCATGGCGCTGAGCCGCCTTTTGTTTATTAATTACATCATACAAAACTTGTTGATTAGGTTTAATACCAAAAACTTCTTTTGGCAAAAATATTTCTTGACATAATTGGCCACTCATATTTAACATTTTATACTTTAACATTTGAACCCTCTCTTGTTATCTTTTTAACAGAAGATCTAATTGTTAAAAAACTACTTTTTGGGCCAGGTACACTTCCCTTAATTAAAAATAAATTTTTATCAGGCACAATCGAAACGATTTTTAAATTTTGTATTGTGGTTTTGCGAAACCCCATTTGCCCAGGTAAATGTTTACCTTTTTGATTACCTTTAATAGGACCATTAGAACCAGGCCTTCTATGGAATCGAGAACCATGAGAATTAGGACCTACACTTTGATTGTATTTTTTAATCGTTCCAGCGAATCCTTTACCTTTACTGACTGATGTTACATCTACAAACTCTCCAGAAAAGAAAATTTTGCTGTCTAATATTTGACCTATATTCAAATCTGTTAATTCGTTTTTAATATTTTCGGCAAAAGAAATTTCTTTAAGAAAAGATTTAGGAATAGATTTTGCTTTTTGAAAATGACCTTTAAGCGGTTTTTTTGTTAATTTTTCTTTTTTAGTAGCAAATCCCAATTGAGTAGCTTGATAGCCGTCTTTTTCAGTTGTTTTTTGCTGAATAACAACATTATCAGCTACATAAACAACAGTAACAGGAATACAAAAACCTTGTTCATCAAAATATTGAGTCATTCCTATTTTTTTTCCTAAAATCCCTTTAGACATTATGTTCTCCTTATTTAAGAAATTATGATAACAAAACATAAAAATTATGTTTAGATGTTTTAATGAATAATCAATAATATGAAAAAAATTTATTTTTTTATGCAAATATTAACAGAATATGGAATATTCATGTTCATTAATACATTAATTGCTTTGGCGTTCGGATTAATAATTTGAATCAAACGTTTATGCGTTAAACGGCCAAATTGTTCTCTACTATCTTTATTAACGAAAGGAGAACGCAAAACAGTAAAAATTTCTTTTTTAGTCGGAAGCGGGATGGGACCTCTTATTTGAACACCCGTGTCAGAAATACTATCAATAATATTTTGCGTTATTTGGTTAATTAAATGATGATCATAAGTTTTCAATAGAATCTTAACAACCTCTTGTTTTTGAGCCATTTCTTCAATCCTCTTTCATTAAGAAATATTAAATTGTTAAAAATAATACACAATATATTTAACAATTCTGCTAACAAAAAAAATTAAAAATAATTAATTTATTTCTACATGAAATAAAACAAATTTTTATATTTGATTTACTTAAAGCTATTTTTAAAAATAATGTAATAAAATCATAAGATAATATGTTTATATACGTTATTGTATCATAAAAAAAATAAGCATTCCCATTATATAATAAAATTCTTTATTTTTATAAAAATAAAGAATTTTTTATATATAACTACCATTTAGTTGCTGATAGAGTTTTTATTTATAAACTTTTCACAGCTACTCTTAATTTAGCAGAGTGACTACGGGAATTAAATAATAATTCCTCCGAACCTGGATAAATAATTTTTTTACTAATAATTTGTAAATTAGGAGGGGGCAAATCTTTTTTTTTAAAAGGGATTTTAGGCAATAAATGATATTGACTATTTTTTTTAAAAAAATGTTTAACTAAACTATCTTCCAAAGAATTAAAACTAATTACTACAATTACTCCATTTTTTTTCAATAAATTAAGACTCTGGTGTAAACTTGTTTCCAAACATCTTAATTCTTGATTAACTTCTATACGTAAAGCTTGAAAAATTCTTTTAGCACTATGCCCTCTGTTATTTATTTTTTTACCATAACGAGAATAAAATTTATCAGTAATTTTTACTAATTCTGAAGTAGTTTTCAAAGGTCTTTTTTTAATAATCTCTTTAGCAATCAAAGAAGATTTTGGTTCTTGGCCATAAAGAAAAAAAATATTTTTTAATTTTTCCAAACTATAATTGTTAATGATATAATAAGCTGTTTGCATATTATGTTGACTCATTCTCATATCTAAAAATTCATCAACCAAATAACTGAAACCTCTTTTGGAACTATCAATTTGAAAAGAAGATAAACCTAAATCGAAAACAATGCCATCAATTTGGCGAACATTAAATTTGGATAATTCCATCTGTAAGTAAGCAAAATTTTTATGTATTAACTTAATATTTTTATGATTTGCAAATATTTTTTGACATTCTAAAATAGAACAAATATCTTGATCAAAAGAATATAAAAAACCCTGTGTAAGTTTTGATAAAATAACCATACTATGTCCGCCACCCCCTAAAGTAGCATCAACATAAACACCTTTTGGATTTATATTTAAATATTGAACTACTTCTCGAGTCAGAACAGGAATATGAAAATTTGCTTTCACTCTATTACCTTTTTCACAATAATCAGGGGGAACTTTTCATTATTCAAATATTATTTTGAAATTATTATTTATAATTTCGGATAAAGCTTTACTAACAATTTTTTTTCCGAAAATGCCTGATTTATATAATTCATCTTTAGTTTCAATAACATGGGCAATTTTACTTGCTGTATAAACTAATTTGTATTTAGAATCGATTCTTTGTAATAATTCATCAACCGAATAAGAACCAAACCCTATATTCTTATTTTGTGACATATTATATAACCTTCCTTTAATTCAATATTTCTGATAAACAACAATTAATTTTATTTTGACATTTTAAATGTGCTTCATTCACAATAGAAATAATTTTATCAACGGTACTCTTTAAATCATTGTTGACTAAGATATAATCATATTGTTTAGCTAACAAACATTCTTGATCAGCCTCTTGAACCCTTTTTTGGATAATTTCTTCGGATTCTGTGTTTCTTTCTTTGATGCGTTGGTATAAAACATGTTTTGAAGGAGGAATTAAAAAAATAAAAATACCTAATTTACCAATAGGATTTTTTTTGATTTGAAGAAAACCTTGAACATCCATTTCTAAAATGATGTCTTTTTTCTTACTTAAATGTTCTAATATTTTTTGACGAGGAGTGCCATAATAATTACCTACAAACTCATTATATTCTAAAAAAAAATTTTCTTTAATTTTATTTTCAAAAAAATTTCTGCTAACAAAAATATAGTCAACATCTGGTTTTTCGTATGTTCTTGGTAATCTTGTTGTCATAGAAATAGAACAAACAAAATTATTACCTGGACGGTCTAATAAAGCCTTTTTAACTGTTCCTTTTCCGACTCCTGATGGTCCTGAAAGGATTATAAGTATTCTTTTTTGACATAATCCCATAAAAATGAGCCATCCTTTCTCAAATTTTTATTTGCTAAAATTATGAAATATGATAAAAAAACTATTAATTAAAAATCAAACTACTACTAAATTAAGTAATTTATTAATAACATAAATACTTTGAGTAATCTCTTTATTTTTTAACAAAAAAGCGATTTTTTTATCTTTTAGTGCCTTTTGTAAAACTGTATTCTTTTTTGCATTTATTTCCACAAAAATTTTAGATCTTAATTTTCCGTTGATTTGTATTACAATTTGATTTTCATTAATGGATAAAAAAGATTTGTTATAACAAGGCCAAGATAAATATACCAATTCTTCACCTAATTTTAATTTAGTTTGATTTAATTCTTCAGTTAAGTGTGGTGCTAAAGGATTTAATAACTGCAGAAAAATTCTTATTTGTTCTTTTCCTATTTTCTTATATCGGTATATTTCGTTGATAAAAATCATTAATTGGCTAACCACTTTATTGAACTTGAACTTCTCATAATATTCAGTAACATTTTTAATTGTTTGGTGCATTATTCGATTTAAATGTGAATAATTATCATCTACTATATTAAACAATATAAAAACATGATAAACTCTATTAAGAAAACGTTGAATTCCTTTTAAACCTTTATAAGTCCACACTTTATTATCTTCTAAAGGACCTAAAAACATGATATAAAGCCGCAAAACATCAGCTCCATATTTTTGTAAAACTTGAGAAGCACTAACGATATTGCCTTTAGATTTGCTCATTTTTAAATTATCATGTCCTAAAATCATACCTTGATTAACCAATTTAGTAAAAGGTTCTTTCGTTGAAACTAACCCTAAATCATATAGAAATTTATGCCAAAAACGAGAATATATTAGATGACCCACAGCATGTTCTGATCCTCCCACATAAACATCTACTGGTAAAAAGTAATCTAGTAATTTTTTAGCTTTAACAGTATTTAAAGGAATCATTCCTAAATAATTCTTCAAAACATAACCAATATAATACCAAGAACTAGCGGCAAATTGAGGCATAGTATTAGAATCTCTTTTATAGATTTTACCTTCTTTTTCGAAATACAACCATGAATTAATTTTGGATAGAGGAGAAGTACCATCTCCAGCGATTTCAATCTTATTTATTTGGGGTAGTTCTAAAGGCAAATCTTTATCAGGCATTAAATAGATATTATTATCATTATCGTAGTAAACAGGGAAAGGTTCGCCCCAGTAAAGTTGACGAGAGTAAAACCAGTCATGCATTTTGTAAGTAGAATGAATATATCCCCAATTATTGGATTCAGCTAATTCAATTATTTTTTTTTGAGCTGTTTCAACATCAAAGCCGTTCAAAAAATCACTATTTATTAACACTCCACTAGTTTTTAAACAAGGCTCTTGTATGTTACTTTGATACATCTTTAATGCACAAAATTCGCTACAATATTTAATTACATTCATTTCTAAAGAATATTTAGTTGCAAAAACAAAGTCCTTGGCATCATGACAAGGAACTGACATAACTGCTCCTGTGCCATAATGAACTAAAACATAATCTGATACCCAAATGGGAACTTTTTTGTGATTACAAGGATTAATAGCATAGCTTCCTGTAAATACTCCGGTGACTTCTTTATTAATTTCTCTTTCTAAAGAAGTTTTTCTTTTAGTTTGTTGTAGATAAACATCTACTTGGTCAGCAAATTCTAAAGTAGTTAAACTTGATACCAAAGTATGTTCTGGCGCTAAAACTAAAGCACTGACACCAAAAATAGTATATGGAAGAGTAGTAAAAACAGATAAATATTCTTCTTTTGAAGATACAATGGGGAAATTAAAAATAAAACCTTTTTTTTTACCAATCCAATTTTTTTGCATTTCTTTAATTTTAGAAGGCCAATCCAGTAATTCTATATCTTCTAAAAGTATATCAGCATAATTATTAATTTTTATAACCCATTGTGTCATAGTTTTTTTAACAACAGGATAAGAACCTCTTTCGGAAATAGTACCATTTTCCGTAGTAATAACTTCTTCGTTAGACAAAACAGTTCCTAATTGTTCACAAAAATTAACTTCTACATCTTTTAAAACAGCTAATCCATGTATGTAAAATTGTTTAAAAAACCATTGAGTCCATTTATAAAAATAAGGTTCTGAAGTAGCTAATTCTCTACTCCAATCAACCCCCTTGCCTAATTTTTTTATTTGTTTTCTAAATTTATCAATATTTTCGTAAGTAAAATATTGAGGATGATTTCCTGTTTGTAAAGCATATCTTTCAGCAGGTAATCCAAAAGAATCCCAACCAAAAGGATGCAATACATTATACCCCCTCATTCTTTTAAATCTATTAATTACATCACTAGCAGTATATCCTTCAATATGACCGACATGCAACCCCTGAGCAGAAGGATAAGGAAACATATCTAAACAGTAAAATTTCTTTTTAGAAAAATCATCATCAGTTTTAAAAGTTTGTTGTTTTTCCCAATGTAATTGCCATTTCAATTCAATCTTATCAAAATCATAAACTAACATAATTAGCCCCAGCTTTCATTATTGAATTCAAATATTTATAATCAAAATATTAACATATTATAATAAATTATGAATTATGAAGACTACATTTGATATGATCTACCATATCTTGAACAGTTTTAAATTGTTGTAAAGCCTCATCACTAATTTTAATTTTAAACACTTGTTCTAATTCAATAACTAAATCAACAGCATCGATAGAATCAATACATAAATCATCTTTTAATTTAGTTTGTAATGCAATTTGATCTTCAGAAATAGATAACTTGCGTGCAATTATTTTTCTAATTTTTGTTAAAATCATTATAACCTCAAAGCTTCAACTTAATATTATTTTTAAACTTTAATAAATTAAATATTTATTTAGTTTATTAAAAGAATATCTAATATAAAAATAAAGTTTTTTTATGTTATTTTAGATTCATGTTGGTTGGTTTAAGCTAAAATATATTATACATTATACCAAAATATTGTTCTTCTGACTAACCATAAATATTGTCACAATAATCTTGTAGATATAATTAGAAATCAGATAGATACTTTTATTTTATAACACAAACCAAGTATAAAATTTATATTTTATTTAAGTAAAAACCAAAACCTTCGGATCCTATATGAATAACAAAAATAGAAGAAATTTCTCCAAAGATAGAAACTTTGATGTCAGAATCATTTAACGCATTAATTTCCCTTTGAAGTTCCTTGGCCATTGTATCATCATTTACATAAACAATTTTTACTTCTATTTGGTTTTTTGTTTGTTTTAATTGTGTTATAACATGTAATAAAAATTGAAAACAATTCTTCCAACTTCGAACATTTTTTTTCACAAAAATAGTTCCTTGGTTCAATTTTAAAATAGTCTTGATTTTTAATAACACACTACCAAGAAAATATTTAAATCTACTAATTCTTTTAGCAGACGCTAAAAAATTCAAATCATTTAAAGAAAAAAAAATGCTTCCATTTTTTTGCTCTTGTTTTACTTTGGCGAAAATTTCTGGATAATTTAAATCGCTATGATAAATATAATAATGAATCCGAGATAAAGTAAAAAACATACCAGGGCCAATGTTTTCGGTGTCGATAACTGTTATATTTGCGTTATTCAACATTTGTTGGGCTTTTTGAGCACTATTAAAAGTAGCACTGAATTTCTGAGTTAAAGTCAAACAAACTACATGTTCATAGCCTAGCTCAAATTGTTTCTTAAAAGCCTCTATAAACAAATAAGGATTAGGATGACTAGTAGTAATCTTATGACCTTTTTTTAAGCATGTTAATAATTCCTGATTATTTATATTTCCGTCATCATAAACTTTATCATTTAAAATGATTGTTAAGGGGACAATAGACATATCAGGAAAAAGATTTTGATCAAATGTTTTACCTATAGTTGAATCAACTACAATACCTAATTTTCTTTTTTTCATATAAAAAAATCCTCCTTCCTTTTATAACAAAAAAACAGATAAATATAAGTGTAAACGAAAATATAAAATTCTATTATCCCATAAACATAGCTAAATATTCTTGAATTTTATTTTTATCGTTAACTTTCAACATAATGCTCTCTATAGCAATTGAAATATCACCTGTCTCTTCTGACACAACAATAGTCATGCTATCAGTATTTTCGCTAATTCCTAAAGCAGCGCGATGTCTGGACCCTGCAGTTTTTTCAAAACGATGATTATTAGATAACATAAAATAAGCTCCAGCTGACAAAATTTTATTTCCTCTAATAATAACAGCTCCGTCATGTAAAGGAGTATTAGGCATAAAGATATTTATTAATAGTTCTTTGGAAACATTAGCGTCAATAGAAATAGATTTTTGGGCAAATTGTTCTAAAGTATTATATTTTTCAATAGTAATTAAAGAACCAATTTTTTTTTGCGACATTGTCATAATAGCTTCTAAAATATGACTTTGAGTATTCTTACTGCCCATAATTATCATATTTTTCTTATGCCAAAATTTACAAAAACCTTGTAAATGAAATCTTAGATAAGGAGCTTTAATAATAATAGGAGCAATCAAAATAAAATTTAATAAAACAGCATAAATATTAACATCTTGTAAAAATTGATGGATAATCACTGAATGCAAACATTCTGTTATGAATTTTCTCAAATAAAATATTAGAATAATACCAAAAAGAAAACAATAAATAATTTTAATTAATTCATATTTACTGAAAAAAATACATAAAGAAATATAAAAAATAATTCCAAATAAAAGCAAATATAAGAATACTTTTCCTAAATAAGAAATAAACATAAATGAATGCACCTTCTTATAGCAGAACTGAAACACGCCTTATTTTATAATAAATCTTTTTTTTTGTAAATAAAAAGGTTTTTAATTATTGACAAACAACCTAAATAAATGATTAAAAATAGAAATAATAAAACAGTATATTGAACATTCGCAAAGGGATTTTGAAAATATAATACTTTAGATAAAACATCAATAAAAGGTGTTAAAGTTGCAAAAAATCCACCTATTAAAGGCAAAAAAAACATAATTACAGAATGTTCAAAATTTTTAAGAAAATTATTAGTTTTTAAATAATAAATAGTTAAAATTTGTGTCCAAATAGAAAAAATAAACCAACTAGTTTGAAATAAATTCACTTGTGCGGGGAGATAATTATCAAAAGCAAGACTGCCGTTTTGAATAAACAAAGCTAAACAAAATAAAATATCAAAGATAAAAGTTACTATACCAAATAAAATCATAAAAAATATAATATTTCTAAAATTCCAAGAACGAGGTTTACTTAAATAATCTACATCCACATAATCATAAGGCAATACTAAACAAGACAAATCATAAATAAGATTTAGAAATAAAATTTGTATAGGCCTTAAAGGAACAAAAGGGAGACACAAAGAAGCTAATAAAATACTTAAAATATTACCAAAATTGGCGGATAATGTAAACTTGATATATTTTAACATATTAATATAAGTTTTTCTGCCTTCTATTACTCCATCTTTTAAAACTTTTAAATCTTTTTCCAAAAGAATAATATCAGATGATTCTTTTGCAACATCTGCTGCTGAATCAACAGATATGGCTAGATTAGACATTTTCATAGCGGGAGCATCATTAATACCATCGCCCATAAAACCTACTATATTCCCTTTGTCTCGAAATACTTTAATAATTCTAGCTTTTTGTTCGGGGTGTAATTTAGCGAAAATATCGATATTCAATGCTTTTTGATATAAAGTATTATCATCCATTTTATTTATATCTGATCCTAGTAAACATTCTTGATTTATAAAATTAACTTTATGAGCAATAATTTTTGATACAATTTTGTTATCGCCTGTTAGAATTTTCACATTTACATTATATTTCTTTAAAGAAATAATTGCTTCTAAAGCGCTTTTTTTCGGAGGATCCAATAAAGTTAAAAAACCAAGCATAATCATATTAGACTCTATATTTTTATCATAAACACCATTGTAAATAATTTTTTTATAGGCAACACCAATCACACGAAAACCTTTTCGGTTATAATATGAAGTTTTATCTAAAATTTTTTGTTTATTAATTTGAAGTATTTGAGATGTATCATCCTTAACATCAGTAATTTCCATATAAGAACAAATATTTAATATTTCTTCAATAGCACCTTTACTAATGATGATTTTACATTTAGGAACATTATCAGTAATAATTACAGTCATAACTCTTCTTTTAAAATCAAAAGGAATTTCATCAATTTTAGTAAATAATTTTTCTATATTAGAAAAAAAAAGATTATCTTGTTTTATTTGATTTATTTTCTCTATTATGGCAATATCAATAAAACTTTTTAACCCATTTTGAAAAAAACTATTGAGATAAGCATATTTTAAAACTTTGTCACTCTTTACATTTTGTACGTCTAAAAAATTTTCAACAAAAATTTTATCTTCTGTCAAAGTCCCTGTTTTATCAGTAAATAAAATATTCATGGCACCAAAATCTTGAATAGAATATAAATTTTTAACAATTACTTTTTGTTTAGATAAAACAGAAACGCCTCTTAAAAAAGACGTAGTAACTATCAAAGGTAACATTTCTGGTGTAATACCTAAAACAACACTTAAAGAAAAAGATAAAACATTCCAAAAATCAAATTCATGACCAGATTTAAGTAAATTTAAGAAAAAAATTAAAGGAAATACAATAAACATACAAGTGCTTAATATTCTGGCAATAGAGTTAATTCCTTGTTGTGGTATAGAAATAGATTTATCACAACAAATTTTTTGATTAATTTTGCCTAAATAAGTACTATTCCCCACTAATACAACAATACCTTTAGCATACCCAGAAATAACCGTAGTACCCATAAAAACAAGTCTTCTATCTTCTAAAACATTAGAATATTTTTTCGAACAAAAAGAATCTTTTTCAACTGCATCAGATTCGCCAGTAAAAGTAGTTTCTTTAACAAAAAAATCTTTAGTTTCGAATAATTTGATATCTGCTGGAATAACATCTCCTGCAGATAAGTGGACAATGTCCCCAATAACAATTTCTTCTAAAGGAATTCTACAAATTTGGCCTAATCTTTTAACAGTAGCTGTTGTTTGTACAATTTTTTTAAGTTTTTCAAATACATTAGAAAATTTTGCGTCCTGAATAAAATGCATAACGTTTGAAATAGCTAGAATACATAATACAACAACGAAAGTGGAATAATCTGGACCGTCTGTTTTTGCAAAATAAATATCCTTACAAAAAGAAAAGCTAATTAAGAATAGTAAAATAATATTAAAAGGATTAAATAAAATTTTAATTATCTTTTTAAAATAAGAATTTTTTTTTTTAGAAAAAACGTTTAACCCATAAGTTTTTCTTCTTTGTGATACTTCTTCGAAAGACAAACCTTCTAAACTAGTTTGAAAAGTAAGAAGATTTTCCTCTGGACTTTGAATGCTAATCTTCCCTAAATAAAAAAAGTTGTTAAAAAAATTCTTATCAAACAAATTTATTATACCTTTATGCCTCTTTTCAAAATACTACATTATAAAACTAATCCAATAAAGTCATAATACAAAAAATAATTTAACTTAAAATTATAAAATCACATTCGACAAACAAGAAAAAAGTATAAATTAAAAAATATTTAAAAAAATAATATCATTTAAGCAATAATGAATCATAATAAATAAACTGTAAAAATTGACTAATATGCTTATCTTATCTATTGTAAAATTCTACAATTAAATTCTCATTGATATCAGTTAAGAATTCATGTCTATATGGATGTCTAACATAAGTGCCTACTAGAGAGTTTTTATCCAAGGAAACATATTGTACTTTGTCATTTTTGCGACTATTTAAAGATTCCTTAACAATAATTAATTCTTTAGACTTATTTTTTAAAGTAATTTTTTGTCCTGGAACTACTTGATAGGAAGCAACATCTACTTTGTTACCATCTACTAAAATGTGCCCATGAGAAATTAATTGTCTCGCCTGTGATATAGTTCTAGCGAAATCTAAAAGGTTCACAATTCTATCTAAACGAGATTCCAGTAACATGAGAAAAATTTCTCCGTGTGTCCCTTTTAATTTAGCAGCGTTATAAAAAATCTTTTTAAATTGTTTTTCAGAAACACAATAAGTAAAACGTACTTTCTGTTTTTCTTGTAATTGAAGCCCGTAATCACTTAACTTATTTTTTCGTTTTTTATGTTTATGAACATGTTTACTTTCTTTATTTAATAATTCCTTTCCCGTTTGAGACAAAGAATAATTAAGACGACGTGAAATCTTCCAAGTAGGGCCTATATAACGTGACATAATGTCTAATCTCTCCTTATAATTTTATTAACTACACACATACTAAAATCCACTATATAACTAAAAAATATGAAATTTCAATATATTCTAAACATATAAAGAATTACAGAGTTTAAAGTTAATATATAATACTTAAGCTAATATTCTTCGAACCAGATCTGTCTATTTGTGTTACTAATATTGAAAAACATCCGATAGCAAGTAACATCCCATTTAACTTTTAAGTTTTATAAGATCCGCATCACTAATTTATTCTAAGATAAAAACTAAAAATAGTCAAGTACATGGATTAGATATTTATATTATTAACTCAAATAGGTTATCTCTGTATAGAATTTAATTCCATAACATTATTGAAATTAGATTATTTATATGATATAAATACCTAGTGTTTATTTATTTTACATTATCAGTATGTAAAAAAAGATTTTATAATGCAAATGCAAATCAATAAGTGTTTATACAAATTACAAAAATAGTGTTAATGCATTATTATAAGTCGAGAAGAATATTTCTAATGAAAATGATTTCAGATAAATAAAAAAATTTTATTTCCATAAGCATTCCTTATGGAAGCTATTTTATTCTAACTATTATTAATTAAATTTAAAATGAATTAACTAAATTAATGGGAGGAATAAAGAGAGGCTAAAAAGATGAATATAATATTAATTGGACCACCAGCTACTGGGAAAGGCACACAGGCTTTTGCTTTGTCTAAATATTTTAATATTCCTCATATTTCGACAGGAGATATATTTCGAGAACATTTACAATTAGAAACTAATTTAGGGAAATTGGCTAATTCTTACATAGAAAAAGGTTTATTAGTGCCAGATGAAATTACAAATGAAATGATAAAAGAATATTTATCGCCTGAAATTAAAAAAAATGGTTTTATTTTAGATGGGTTCCCTAGAAATTTATTTCAAGCCAACTTTCTAGTTAAACTTTTTGAAGAAAAAAAAATTTCTCTAACCCAAGTTATCTATTTTAATTCTGATATTAATTTTTTACAAAATAGAATAATAGGTAGAAGAATATGTCCTAAGTGTGGAGAAATATATCATATTAAAACAAAAATACCTAAAATATTAGGTATTTGCGATAAAGATCAATCAGTTTTAATTCAAAGGAAAGACGATAATTTAAACACTTTTAATAAACGCCTGCTCATTTACCAAAAAGAAACATTTCCGTTAGTAGAATATTACAAAACAAAAAATAAGCTTATAGAAATCATAATAAATGATCCTGAAATGTCCATTAAAAATGTAACTGAAATACTCTTAAAAAAACTATCAAAACACAATTATAAGCTATAATAAACTACATATATTTTGTAATATTAGTTTTCAAATAAAATAAAATTTCCAATTTGAAAATTCTTAAATTATTAAGAAAAAATAATAAGAATTTGTTTTCTAACGAAAAAATACAAATGGGTAAGAGCCGCAGAAACTAAAAATAAAGTCAAAAACCTAAAATAAAGAAAAGGATGTAGAAATCTAGTTACAAAACGATTTCGAAATAAAGATAAAAAACTACCATTATATTTCATAAAACAATCGAAAACAAAAAAATTGAACAAAGTATAAATAATAAAATGAACTACACATATAAAAGTTAATTTAATATAAACTCTCACAAAAGAAGTTTCATGAGTAAAAGACAATAATATAGGTAATACACCCCAACAAAAACCATAATTTAAACTTAATAAAGGATTATAAGAATATTGCGATTTTCTTAAAAAGAAACTAAAACATTCTGATAACCCTACTACTGTAAAAACTAAAAAATAATCATTACTAAACAAAGGAATAACAAGGAAAGGAATAACTTTAATAAAATCAAATAGACCTAATCTCGCTAATAGCTTATAAACAAAAGAAGTTTTATAAAAAGATAATACTAAGGAAGAACTTAGCACTATAGATAAAGAAGACAAACAAGATAATAAAACAATTTGTTCTAATAAAGAAAAATTTAATTTTTTTTGCAAAATATCTAATTCTTGATTTTTTTTCATTTAACAACTTTTTAACAATCCTTCTGAATTTGAAATAAACAATTTTACTTATTTTGTTACATATAACTTTATTTTTTGTCATAAAGTTTTTTTACGTTTATATAGAAATAAATCAAACATTTTTAAAAAGTCTGATCATCTATAAACTCAAATAAATAGTCACAAATCTTCACTTGATCATTATATTTCATACCTTTTTTCTTTAGTTCTTCTTCCACGCCTATTTTTTTTAAAGTATAAGAAAATTTTTTAATAGATTCGTAATTATTCAAGTCTGTTCTATTAAATAATTTTGTAATCAATTTGCCTGTAACTACGAAATAACCTTGATCATCTTTATAAATATAGAATTTTTGGTCTTCTTCTAAAGAAAAAAAATTGTGATTTATAGTATTTTCAATTTGTAAATATTTATCATTCCTTAAAAATTCAATTATTTTAAATTTTAAATACTTTAAATTGACTTTATTTATAACAGAAATAGGAATAACATCTGAACCCTTTAAATGTTTTTTGAAGTTTGATAAATTTGCTTTAGCGGTGGTCAAATCCATTTTATTAAGCACAATTATTTGAGGCTTATCTAATATTTTCGGATTATAAACTTGTAATTCTTGATTCAAATTCAAATAATCTTGATAAATATCATTATTTTCAGCACTACATATATGTACTAATAACTTGCATCTCTCAATATGTTTTAAAAAACTAATCCCCATACCACGTCCTAAAGAGGCATCTTTAATTAATCCCGGAATATCAGCCATAACAAAACTAAAATCTTTGTCAAATACCATACCCAAAGAAGGTGTCAAAGTAGTAAAAGGATAAGAATCTATTTTTGGCTTGGCATTAGACAAAACTGAAATTAAAGAAGATTTTCCTACATTAGGCAACCCAATTAAACCTACATCAGCTAAAATTTTTAATTCCGTTTTAATTATTATATTTTCGCCTAAGTCTCCTTTCTCAGCAAAAGAAGGAGCTTTATTTTTATAATTAGCCAAAGAATAATTACCTCTGCCGCCTCTGCCGCCTTTAGCAATAACTAATTGATCACCAGGCTTTAAAATTTCTCCGATAAATTTATTTTTTGGATGATCATAAACTATAACTCCTAAAGGTACTTTAATAAATAAATTGGGAGCTTTAGCTCCGTTTTTATTTTTATCTTGTCCATTAGATCCGTGAAAAGCTTTTATGGTTTTTTGATATTTCAAGGTTAGTAAAGTATTTTCATTTGAAGTACCAACGAAAATAACAGATCCACCGTCGCCTCCATTACCGCCTGAAGGTCCCCCATAAGGAACATATTTTTCTCTTCTAAAAGCAACTTTCCCATTTCCGCCATTACCAGCTTGAACCAAATTAATTGTTTCGTCTATAAAATTCATTTTATATTCAACCCGTGATCAATTTATAATTTAAAATAATTAATTCTTGATTAAGAAGAATAGACAGATACTTGTTTTTTAGTTTTTTTATTTTTTCTTTTTGTTTCATATCTCACAATACCATTAATAAGCGTAAATAAAGTATCATCCTTACCAATACCTACATTATGACCAGGGATAATTCTAGTACCTCTTTGGCGATAAATAATAGAACCTGCGCGAGCATACTGCCCATCTGATAATTTAGCTCCTAAAGACTTAGAATGCGAATCACGTCCATTACGAGTGGAACTAACACCTTTTTTAGTAGCAAATAAATAAATATTTAACTTTAACACAATAGAAATACCATCCTAACTATCTTTTTCTTTTAAATAAAGACAAAAACTTTTGCTTAAATCTTTAAGTGTATATTGTAAATTTTTTAATAAATTATTAATTATTACATCTGTCTCTAACACATCAAGTTTAAAATAACCTTTTCTTAAGCGGAAAAAAACCTTATTCTTTAAACCAAAAATCTCAATAGCATTTAAACTAACTATAATAGCAGTAGAAACAGAAGAACAAACTATATTATTCTTTTGAGAATAAGAGGCATGACCTATAATAATAACTTGTTTTATAGTACCATTTGTTTGTTGAAAAGAATATCTAATCATTAAACTCAAACAATAATTTTAGTAATGACAAGTTTAGTATAAAATTGTCTATGACCATTTTTAGAACGGTTTTTTTTTCTTCTTTTATATGTGGCTACAATAATTTTTTTGAATTTCCCTTGTTTCACAACCTGTGCTTCCACTTTAGCTCCTGAAACAAAAGGAGAACCCAAAATATTTGATTTATCTTTAATAGCTAATACTTGATGAAAAACATAGCAATCTTTTTCGTTAACAGGTAATTTTTCTACAAAAATTTCTTGCCCTAAAGACACTTTCAATTGCTTACTTCCTGTTTTGATAATAGCAAACATAAACTTACTTCTCTTTCTTATTTATTATCTATTTATATTGAATTATTTTTAAATTAAAACTAAATGAAAAATTATAAAATACAAAACAACTTTAGAAAATTAAATAGACAAAATATTATTTATTTACTTTTTCTTTAAATATCATATTTATGTGCTTTTTTGTAACACAAAAGATAAATTTTAATCTTTTGTTGATTAAAATAATATACCTAGTAAATCAGTAATACTCTCAATATCATTAGAATTTCGTTTTTTTCATTAAACCTCTAAAAAATTACTTAATATTTTTTAAAATTTAGTTTCGATATACATATTTTGTTTGCTGACAAAACGATTTTGTGGATGTTCTCTGCACTCTTTACAGCAACTACCCAAGTACTTATACTCATTTCTTTCACTGCATAAAATTTGTTCATTGCAATCAGGATTAGCGCAATTAACATATCTTTCGCAAGGACTTTGATCGAAAAAATCTTTCCCTACAATATTGTGTTCGTATCTATTTACTTTAACAGATATTCTTTCATCAAAGACATACATTTGTCCCTCAAACAATTTCCCTTGAATTTCTGGATCTTGTCCATAATTAATTATGCCACCTTTTAACTGGTAAACTTCATGAATGCCTTTATTTTGTAGAAAAACAGAAAATTTTTCGCAACGAACTCCTCCGGTACAATAAATTAAAACTTTTCTCTCTCGTAACAAAGATATATTTTCATCAGTCCATTTTGGAAGATCACGAAAATTACGTATATTAGGGTTAATAGCATTTTGAAAATGACCTAATTGGTATTCATAATTATTACGAACATCTAATATTAAAACTTCTTTATGTTGTGATAAAACATAAAATTCCTTAGGAGTTAAATAATTCATTCTTCTGCTGTTAGGAAACACATCTTGTTCTAATTTTAGAGATACTATTTCTTTTTTATACTTAACAGAAAGTTTTGGAAAAAGATGTTTATATGACTTTTCTATTTTGAAATCAGTTTCATAAAAACGCGAATCTTGTTGCAAATTTTTTATGTAAGTATGAATATTATTCGCTAATCCGGATAAAGTACCATTAATACCTTCATGCGAAATAATAACTCTGCCTAACAGACATAATTTTTTACAATATTCCGAATGTAATTGGCAAAAAGTTGGGGCATCTTCGATATAAGTATAATTATAAAATAAAATAATTAGATAATCAGCTTTTTTTTCAAATATCATAAATTAAAATCATTCCTATCTTATTAAAGATGTCTCTTTTAAAATTTAAATTAAAAATTTTTATCTACTAACTTCATTAAACAAGCATTTTGTTTATATTTCAAATAATCTAATGATTTTAAATATTCTAGAGTAGAAAAAGGAACTAAAAAAGACATTGCCTCAAAATCCCCCTGAATAAATAATTTCCTTACTTGAGTAGCAGAAATAGGTTTTTCCTGATAAGTTATTCGTGGACAAATTATTAATTCTAAGTTTTTGACTTTAAAAACCTCTTTCATAATATTATTATACAAATTAGTAGTGTAAGAAAAAGGTTCTTCGCCTACAAAACGTTTATGAATTCCTAATCTGTCAGCAATATAAATACTAAAAATATTAGCATCCAAAATAACTTGTTGGTGAATCGCTTCCTCTTTAGAAGGCAAAAAATAAGAAGGGAAAATGTTTTTAGAAACTAAATAGTTGCTTCCTTCTAATATACAAACATTAATATACTTTTTAGTTCCTAAACAAGTCATTTTAAAACGTTGATAATAGGTAAAAAAAGAACTCTCCTCTTTGACCAGAATTACATAAACAAAATCACTTCTTATAGATGCTTGTTGAACAAGATACTCATGTCCTTTAGTAAAAGGATTTGCGTTCATCACAATAGCAGAAATATTACTATATTTAGATAAAACATTGTTTTTTTTATGGGTTAAATAAGTTAAATATCGTTCAAACAAATCATATCTATTAGTTAAAAAACCGAATTTGTCGTTATAATAAATAATTTCAAATCCTAAATGTCTGAAAATACTAAAGTAAACAGGTTTAGTAAAAACAAAAACTTCCTGAAAATTATTTTGATAAATCCTTTTAACCATGAAATCAACTAAAGTATTAGCCACATTATTACCTTGATAATTAATATCGATCGCAAGACATCGAATATTATTATAAAAACGGCCGATTACTCCAATTATTTGTTGTGGGGTGTTGTCAGCAGCATAAATAATTGCATATTCATTAACAAGGTCATCTTTTAAACCTAAATATAATAAAAATTCTTGGATTTTAGATATTGTTTTTTGGTCTTCAGGTAAAACAATTTTCGGTTCTGGAATCACATCTAGAAAAATATGTACCACCTCTGATTTTATATTTTTAATAATAAAGACTCAAAAAAAGATACTCCGTTTATATATATTTAGAAAAATATTTCAAACATAAATAATCATAAAATAAATTATCCTCAATATTTTAACATTAAAAACAATATTTTATAAGTATTTATCCATAATATAAGAAATTTTTGGTAAAATAAAAATTAAAAAAATAATTCCTATAACACAATTAACAAAACAAGGTAAAAAACAATAACAAAAACACAGAAAAAACAATTTACTATTTAAACACCATTCAAAAGGTAACCGAGCAAATAAAACTGGAAATGCACTAATAATGTGTTTAGAATAAACATAATAACTAGAGATGAGAAAAAAGATCATTCTGAAAAAACTAATTATTATTGTACTTGCTAGGATGTTTTTTTTATTGGTAATATGAGTCATTTTCTTATTATGAAAAAAACCTGAAACGCTGATGAATAAATCAGGCAAAACATAATCAAATATACAAGATATCATTAAAGAACTTATGTTTAATTGTAATGTTTCGTGCATTCCCAATAATGACAAATAGCCTTTACATAAATGATAAAAAGCATAACATAAACAAACAATAAAACCAACTAAAAATCCTTCTAAAAAACCTGACAAGAATAAAATAATAAAAGATATTTTGAAAAATTGACCTCCTAAAGGCATTTTAAGAAAGGGCATTAATATATTTGAAAAAAAATCCATAAAAATAGTCATTGAAACAAAAACAGAAATCATAAAAATTTTATTTAAAAGATTTTTTTTTTGCATGAATTATACAAACCTACTAACTTTAATATTTATATCATTTTAATTTCATTCCTAAGAATAAGCACAAACAAAATTAACTATTAACTAAGTATTAAAAGTGTTCCTCCATATTAGTTCCATAAAATAAATAATTGAAGGAAATAAGATAGCTAACCAAATACCAAGACAAGCCCCAATAAAAGTACCTAAGGTAATTCCGAACACTCCCTTTTTTAATCCTAGAAAAGTTATACAAATAATAATCCCTATATACATAGACTTTAATCCAATAACTGTTTCTTCAGACTCTGTAATATCATTTGTTTGAAGTTCAATAATTTCTTTATTATTAAAAACATTAGAAAAATGAACTTTATTATTTTTATAAATATCTCTGTTAATTTTACAAGATATAATAAAAAAAATAAAAAAAATATTTATTATACAAATGATAAAAGCAAAAAATTTGCTATGCCAAAAATTATGGCAACAAAACTTCTTCCATATAAATTCTAGTTTATTCATCATAATTATTCAAATATATTCTCCTTTTTCATAAATAATTTCTACTAAACACAAACCTTCCCCATCTAGGCAACAATGGCATCTAAATCAAACCCAAATACAATTAAGTGTTTTGTCTTTAAAAATTTTTGCAAATTTTGCAAATCTATATTTCTATTTTTTTTAGGAAATAGAGATAATAAATTTTCATGTATTAAATACTCAAATTTAGAATGACAAATCAAAGTTTCTCTGCTTAACCCAAAAATATCTAAAGCTCCTGCAAAAATTAAATTTTCCAATAAATTATTATTAAGAATATGTTTTACTCTTTGTTTGAAATCGTAAAAATCATAAAATTTTTGTTTTTCTCTTTCTTTTATAATTGTTAAGCAAATATCTTCGCTAATACCAGAAATTAATGTTAAAGGCAATAAAAGTTTACCTTCCCATAGCTTGTAATTAGCTTCGCTTTGTAAAATATTAGGTTTTAAAAGACAAACTTCTTTTTTTATTTTAATTAGTAATTCGCTGGTTTTCTGAGAATCTTTTTTGTATTCATCTAAAAAAACTAGACCAAAAAAAAGAAAATAATGAGTTTTTAGATAAGCCATTTTGTAGCTTATTATAGCATAAGCTATTGCGTGACTTTTGTTAAAAGTGTAATTAGAAAATTTCGAAATATAATCGTAAACTTGTGATGATAATTCCGGAGAATGTTTTTGTATTTTCACACTGTTATAAATAAATTCCTTTTTAAGTTCATTTTCATTCAAATATGTTTTCTGATTTTTAATCATTCGTTTCATAAAAAATTCAGATTCGGCTAAATTATAACCTGCAAAATGATAAATCATCTCCATGATTTGTTCTTGATATAATAAAATTCCGTATGTTTTTTGCAATATAAAGTCAAAATCAAAATGAATAAAATTTTTTTTTAATTTTTGTTTGTTAGTACAATATAAGTCTATAAATTTTTTTGGTCCTGGTCTATTAAAAGATAAAACATCTGCTAAATCTTCAATAGTTTGAGGTCTAATTTTTTTTAAAATATTTTTCGCAGTATCGGATTCCAATTGAAAAATATAATCAGTATCCCCTGTTTGTAACGTATGATAAGTTTTTGCATCATTTAAAGAAATTTGATGCCAAGATATTTGTTGAGTTTGATCAATATTTTTCAAAATTTTTTCTATTACAGATAAACTTTTTAAATTCAACAAATCCATTTTCATTAATCCTATTCGTGATAATTGTGAATGATCAAATCGAACTTGATACAATATAGAAGAATGAGAATGATTTAATTGAATAGGGTAATTGTGAAGTAGATGTTTATTTGTAATCACAATTCCTGACGGATGAGTACCTACAAATCTAGGAATACCTTTTACTATATTTGAAATGTCGTTATACAACGATTCATTAAAATCATGATTTAAATCTGACATTAATGTCTTAATAGAATAAGTATTAAAAGTAATAAGATTAGCCACATAATCTACGCCGTATTTGTTAATGATGTATTTTATTATTATATCTATTTTATCATCTGGAAAATCTAAATCGATATCCGGAATAGTTTTTTTTTGATCATTTAGAAATCTTTCAAAAAGAAGATTATATTTCAAAGGGTCAACTTCTGTAATTTGCAAACAGAAACAAACCAAAGAACTAACTGAAGAACCTCTGCCTGGGCCTAATAAAATTCCTTTTTTCTTAGAGTAATTAACTAAATCTGCAACAATTAAAAAATAATCTACGCAATTCATTTGTTCAATAAGATGAAGTTCTTTTTCCAATTGCCGGTTATAAAGATCAAAAGATATTTTGTGGGTTTTTTTATAAAAAGATAAAAATAAAAAAACAATTCTCTTTAAATATTGAAAGGACTTTTGCCGTTCAAAACTATTAAAAGAAGGCAAATGTAATTGTTTAGAAAAAACATGATTATATGTAACAGAATCTAGAAAAGTTTTTAAGTCAAGAAAATTCTTTTGATAAATATCCAAAAAAGGTTTATATTTTAAAAAAATTTGTTCTTTATCTAAAAATTGAACGGATAAATCTTCATTTTTCAAGCTATTTGATTTAGATAATTGTTTTAACAATTCATAAACTTTTTTTTCTTTCAACTCTAAATAGTTAGTCTTATGAGTGATAACAACTTTAATATTTAATTTGGATACTATTAATAGAAATAAATTAGCAGAATATTCTAATAAGTAAGATTGCAAAGAAAGACCGAAAAAAAAACACTTTAAATAAATTTGAAAATGTTTTAAAACCTCTGTTACTAAAACTTCTTCTTCAGGCAAATCTAACCACTTTTGTTTTAACATATCACAAAAAATTAAATCTATATTAGATAATATAGCAAAAATACCGTCTTGTAAATTATTTATTTCTGATAAAGTAATTTTACCATTTATTTGGATAATATTAGAAATTTTAGTTAAATTATTAATTCCAATATCATTGGAAGCATAAACCAAAAGCCCAATCAAAATATTGCGAGAAAACATATTAACTGTAACTCTAATTTTCATGCCTACCAAAGGTTTAATCTTATATTTTTCACAAACAGAAACTAATTCAAGCATTCCATATAAATTCTCAAAATCACTCAGAGCCACAAAATCATACTGATTTTCTTTAGCTTTTTTCACCAAAGATTCAACAGAATTAACACTTTGTTTTATACTATAAAAACTTTGAAGATAAAAAACACCTGTCATGACAAATCCCCTAATTATTTACAAAACATAAAAAATGAAAAAAACATAATTCGCATAAATTAATTTGGAAATATTAATTTAATACTTTTTTTAAGTTTCTTTTATAATCTTCAGTTTCAAATACGTAGATTAGGTAGTATTCATAATCTAAATGAACTAATTTGGTTTCTGCAAAATAAAAAGATTCTAGGAATAAAGCTATCATATAAACAACGTATTCGTGTCTATCATCAAAATAAAAATCATTATTTTGTAAGTAATATAATAATTTTTTTTGTAAAAAATCAATATTAGTTTCTATTTCTGAAATAGAAAATTTTTCCATAATTTTATTGGACAGTTTTATTATGTAAATATTCATTGTGCTATAATGCTGATTATAAAGATCATTTGTAAAACTCAAAAAATATAAAAATAAATCCTTTATTTTTTTAGATATCTTAATTTGATTCATTTGCATAAAATCCTTTTAATAAATTCCATGACTATAACATGCACAAAAAACTGAAGAAATTATGGCATTGACTTTTTATGTTTAAAATGAGGAAATAAAATAACATCTCGAATATTAGAGTTATCTGTCAAAAGCATTACCAAACGATCTATACCAATTCCTAATCCACCAGTAGGAGGCATGCCGTATTCTAAAGTTTCAATAAAATCATGATCTAACTCATCAATTTCGCAATCTCCCAAAGTTTTTTGTATTAATTGATTCTCAAAACGTTTCTTTTGTTCAAGAGGATCGTTTAATTCGCTAAAAGCATTGACTAACTCTTTGCCTGCCACAAATAATTCAAATCTATCTGTAAATCTTTCATCTCGCAAATTAATCTGAGCTAAAGGACTTATTTCTAATGGATAGTTATAAATAAAAGTAGGTTGAATAAGAGTAGGTTCTACAAATTTCTCAAAAAAAGCCGATATTATATGTCCCCTATTATAAAAAGGTTTTAAAGGTATATCGTTTTTATGAGCTAATTCTTTGCAATCCGATAAAGACATATTTTGATAAAAATCAATGCCCGTTTTTGCTTTAATTATTTCTATCATATCAAAGCGATAAAATTGATTAAAGTTTATTTTTTGGCCTTGATACGTAAAAACCAAAGTCCCTAAAATTTGTTGACAAACCTCTTTTAAACAAGATTCAGTTAAAGACATCATACCTTCCATATCAGAATAGGCTAAATAAGCCTCTATAGTGGTAAACTCAGGATTATGATTGGCATCTATGCCTTCGTTTCTAAAAACTCTTCCTAACTCATAAACTGCTCCCAACCCGCCTACAATTAATTTTTTTAATGGAATTTCTGTTGCTATTCGTAAATAGAAATCAGAATCTAAGGCATTGTGATGAGTAACAAAAGGTTTAGCAGAAGCGCCACCGAAAACAGAATTTAAAATAGGAGTTTCTACTTCTAAAAAATTTTTGTTATCAAAAAAATTTCTAATAGCTTTAATAATCTTAGATCGATAAAGAAAAGTTTTTCTTGTTTTAGAATTTATAATTAAATCTAAATAACGTTTTTTTCTAATAATTTCTTTATCTTTTAACCCTTTGTGTTTATCAGGAAGGGGGATTAAACTTTTACTTAAATGTATAAACTCAGTAGCTTTAATTGTTAATTCATCAGTTTTAGTTTTAAACAAATAACCTATAATACCTACAATATCTCCTAAATCGGCATTTTTATAAATTAAAAAAGCTTTTTCAGACACTAAATTTTGATTTAGATAAACTTGAATTTGGTCATCAAAATCTTGTAGTTGTAAAAAACCCGCTTTCCCTTGGATTCTTTTTAAAACGATTCTTCCTGCTACTTCAACTATAATTTGGCTATTTTCTAATTTAGAACTTTCAACTAATTTATGTTTTTTTAATAAATCGCTAATTTTATTCTTAACAGTAAATTTATTTCGAAAAGGATCTACATTTAATTCTTGTAAATATTTTAATTTTTCTTTTCTAATAATAAACTGCTCTGTAAATTGTTCTGACCCCATAAGTTAAACAAATTTCTCCTTTCTCATAAATTATATATCATTTGGCATAATATAATAAATTTAATGATTTAAATTTTTCTCGTTACATTAATTTTTTATGTATAAAAAAGAGTTTATTAATTTTTTTCACTGATATAAAAAAAAATCATATTACATTAAATATGAAACATAAACACCTTAATAATAAATAAAAAAAGAATCTTTTTCACAAAGATTCTAATGACAAAATAATGTGCATAAGCCATGTTCTGTACTTATTTCAATAAATAAATAAGTTGTGATCATTTATCTCTATTTTGAGATTGCAAAATAGCATAAAAATCGCCTAAATCAAAAATAGGAAATGACAATTTTATGTGCCCCTACCTTTTTTTGGGTTGTTAGCTTGAGGGGTTTACCGCGTTTCACTTAATTATTTCTAATTAAATCGTCTCTGTGGCACTTTATTTTTATTTTCATAAACTTATTAAAAATAAGTTCTTAGAATCTAAAAAGCCGTTACTTTAATTAAAGTACCTTAAGTTATTATCTTCCTTAAGCACAAACATTACATGTTTTTCCTAAAACATGTGCTAACATGGACTTTCCTAAACTTAATATTATATATTAAAGCCTTAATCACCTTCCACCATTTTGTCATTAAATATTCTAACAAAATTATTTCAATATTTCTACTATGCAAAAATAATTATTATGTTGTGCTTGTTTATTATTAGCTTGTTTTTTCATATTTTAATCTAAAACCAAAGATAAATCAATTTTACCTTTATCATTAATGTAAATACACTTTGCCAATATCTTTTGTCCTATGACTAAGATGTCCTCTACCTTATTCACTTTAGCGCTAGAAAGTTTACTAATATGAATAAAACCTTCAATTCCTGGAAAAATTTGTACTATAGCAGCAAAGGAGTTACCACTTTTTTTATCATATAAAATTCTTAAAATAGTTACTTCATATACTTTATCAACTCGAATCTCTTGGACTAAATTTAAAATATAATTAGCTGTTTTTAACACAATATCCTCATTGTGATGCATAATAAAAATTCTTCCGTCTTGTTCAATATCTATTTTTACATTATCATAATTATCAATTATTTGACTAATCACCTTGCCGCCTGTTCCTATAATATCACGAATTTTATCAATAGGGACATTAATGATTTTGACTTTAGGAATATAATTAGACATTTTAGATCGAGGTTTATTGATGACAATATTCATTTTTTGTAGAATTTCTATTCTGCCAATTCGTGCTTTTTCTAGAACTTCTTCTAAAATATGAAAGCTGACAGTTTCTATCTTAATATCCATTTGCAAAGCAGTTATTCCTTTTTCAGTTCCTGCAACTTTAAAATCCATATCTCCTTTTTGATCTTCCAGTCCTTGAATGTCACTTAGAATAACGTATTTGTCTTCATCTTTCTCTTCTCGAAATAATCCCATAGCAATTCCTGCTACAGGTCTTTTTAAAGGAACGCCAGCATCCATTAAAGCCATCGAAGAAGCGCAAATAGTAGCTTGCGAAGAAGAACCATTAGACTCTAAAATTTCCGAAACTATTCTGATGGTATATGGAAATTCTTGTTCCAAAGGCAAAACATGACACAAAGCTTTTTTAGCTAACACTCCATGCCCAATCTCTCTTCGAGAAGGCATAATGTATCTTCCTATTGAACCTACAGAAAAAGGAGGAGAATTATAATGCACAATAAAAGCTTCTTTTTCTTCGCTTGTTAAATCATCAATTAATTTACCTTCGCTTAAAGCTCCTATAGTAACAACTGCTAAACTCTGTGTTTCTCCTCTTGTAAAAAGAGCCGACCCATGAGCACGAGGAAGTAAACCTATCTCTCCCGCAATTTTTCTGATCTCATCAGCATTTCTGCCATCGATTCTTTTTTTGTCTTTAATAATCATTTCCCTTACTATAGATGTTAATAAACGATCAAAAAGCAAAACCACTTTGTCTAAATATTGTTTTTGTTTTTCAAAATCAAAAACAGTTACTTGTTCAATTGTTTTGAAAAAAGCTTTGTTTTGATATGTTTGAATGATTGTTTCTTTTAAATGTTCGATATCTAACGATAGTGAATTCTTAAGTTTTCGTTTTCGAACACTTTTATTTAAAATACTTCTAAGTCTAGATTTATATTGATCTTTAATTTGATCATATAACTCGTTGTCTTCATCTTTTACAGTTGGGGGAACAAATATTAATTTTTTTTTATTTATTATTTTTTGGATTTTTTCTTGGAAAAGACAAAGTTTTTTAATAAATTGATGCCCAAACAACATGGCTTCCATTAATTGTGCTTCTGGAATTTCTTTAGCAACAGTTTCTATCATATTTAAACTATCTTTAGTGCCAGCAATAGTTAATAAAAAATCTGATTTTTCTCTTTGTTGGGGATCTGGATTAATAATCAATTTATTTTCTACCTTCCCCACACAAATTCCTGAAACAGCTTTATAAAAAGGTGCATCTGAAACCAATAAAGTTAGAGAACTAATAAAAATAGCAAGAATTTCATTATTACAATCTTTATCATTACTTAAAACAGTGTTAATAATCTGAATTTCTTTTTTAAATTGTTTACATAATAACGGTCTTAAACTTCTATCCACTAAGCGAGCATATAATATTTCACAATCAGAAGGTTTACCTTCTCTTTTAAAAAAATTGCCAGGTATCTTTCCTGCTGCGTAAAATTTTTCTTGATAAAATATTGTTAAAGGTAAATAATTAAGATTACTATCTTTTGTACCAATAATTACAACACTTAATAAAACACTATCTTTATAACGTATTAATACAGAGCTATCAGCTTGTTTAGCTAGTCGATTAATTTCAACAGTTAATAAATTATTTTCAAAAGTAGTTTGAAATTTTTTATAACTCATTCAAAATCCTCTTTTTTGTTAATATAGCAATTAATTCATTTTATAAAAACTACTTTTGAAAATAAAAATTAATCAATTTGAAAATATGAAAACGGCACATAAACAGTAAATAGATAAATATAAATTAAAAATATAATTAGTATTAATTTGGCGCCTATGCTAGGGATCGAACCTAGGACATTCTGATTAACAGTCAGATGCTCTACCAACTGAGCTACATAGGCATAAAAAAAAGTCATTAAGCAGGAATCGAACCCGCAACCTACTGATTACAAGTCAGTTGCTCTTCCAATTGAGCTATTTTGGCCCTGATGATGTTCACTCGTAGGAAGATGGTAGAGGATGAGGGACTTGAACCCCCGACTTT
>NZ_JAOSID010000005.1:0-12304 GCF_030588185.1 Candidatus Phytoplasma melaleucae
TTAATCACTTTACGGATATGCTTTGGTCCCTTTTGTTTTTTCAAACTCAGGTTAATCCGTTACTTCTTCCCATTATCATGAGGAACGAGGTGCCTTAATCCTCTTTCATTTACGCCCGAACTAGCGCACCTACCGTTAACATCATATCCCTTTCGTAGGAGAAAAATTATGGTACGGATGACAGGACTTGAACCTGTACGCTTAAAGCGCTAGATCCTAAGTCTAGTGCGTCTACCATTCCGCCACATCCGCTTAATTATTTGGTCTAGTTAATTGGCAGGCCCAGCTGGATTCGAACCAACGAATAACGGAGTCAAAGTCCGTTGCCTTAACCACTTGGCTATGGGCCTTTATTTCTCATTTAATTACAAAAAAACAAATACATGTATTCTAATAAAATAATAATGGGGCGGCTGATGGGAATTGAACCCACGAATATCGGCGCCACAAGCCGCTGCGTTAACCACTTCGCCACAACCGCCATCTTTATATATTATGCATGTCGCAATAATTACTATAAATAATAAAAGAATAAAATACTACACAATTTTTTCGTTATATATTTAAATTTAACAGTATTAAACATCATACATTATACACTTATTTTTGATAAACTAAAAGACTTAGTTAATTTTTTATTTAATTTTAATTTGTTATCCTATCTTCTTTATATTTCATTAATTATGAATATTATCTTTTTACATTACATTAAGATTAATTATATTATAAAAAAATGATTTTAGTTTTTATTAGAATTAAAAAATTTTGTTTTGGTTTTTTGAGTCTTTAATTGATTGTAATGATTTCGATAATTAAAATAAAAAAGACCTTAGTTATAAGATCTTTTTTATTTTCTAATTACAAACATTTTCAAAAATTTATTTTAATTTATGTTATTTAATTAACATTAATGGAAAATTGTCAATTAATTTTTTATAATTTCTATTTTGTTAAATATTTTCTCACTATCTTTTAAAAATTATTTGGCTTATTATTCTGGCCAATATCTTGTATGTTCTCTTCATCAGTAGCAATAACATCTTCTTGTTTTATTAACTCATCATTATTTTTTTTATTTTTTGTTAAAAAATTTATTTTTGAAAGAATTTTGCTCAAACCAACTCTTTTTTTTAATTCCATTGGTTCTTTTTCTGTATCTTCACATTGTTCTTTACATTCATCTTGTAATTCATCTTGTAATTTATTTTGTAATTTATTTTGTAATTCATCTCTTAAAATGCTAGTTAATTCTTGGTTTTGAGACATTTCTGCTTTCATCTCTTGGATAATATAATGAATTCTTTTTAAATGAGCATCATAAGAATCTAAATCTTCTTTAGAAGTTAAATTTTGTTTATATTCGTCGTTGCTGGTGTTGGATTTTTGAAAAAAATTAAGATAAATAATCGAAGCCAATAAAGTTATAAGTGCTGCGATGATAAAAGATATTTTTAAAACATTTGATGATTTATATGGTTTGTTAATTTTTAATATTTCCTCTTTAATATTTCATTTTTAACGTTTAATACATATTAAATATGTAAATAAACTAAATTAGTAAATATTTAAATTTTTTTATTGATTAATGTTAAATAATACAAATTTGAATTCTAATTTTTTCTTTTTTTAAACTATTTTAACTTAATTATAAATTTTGTAAAATATCAATGGTAATATGATGCTGAATGCATCAATTACATACTTCTTTTGAAAAATATAGTGATCAAAAACCACTACACCTACATTATAAATTATTTTTAAAATTTTTTTTCAATTTTTTATCAAAATATTTTTTAAAGTATTTACATTTATTTATAGCTTATTTTTTTGTTCTGCCATATAGAACGAAAAAGATAGTAATTAAAATAAGAAATAATTAAACATATAAGAATGAGCTTATAATTTATAATTTTTTCTGATATTTATAATTCCAAAAACATTTACTCTGGTCACACTGGTGAGTTGTTCCCAAAAATTAGACACTTTTTGTTTTTAAAAAAACTTTAAGATTAACTTAATAAGTTAGTCTTTTTTTGTTTCTAAAACTAAACCCAAAAAATTCCTGATGATTTAGTAGAAATAAAATAATTTTTAGACATTTAGATATCAATATTGTTATTGAACATCAATATTTAAGTCATACTAAAAAAAGCATGATTATTAACCAGCTACCTATCTCTGATTAAAAAACCAAACTCTTTTTATTTACTTTCAAATCTTAGCTTAAATTAAAAAGTATCGCCTGGTAATAATTTAAACCCATTCTACTCAAAGTAATAGCATATAAAACTACTTAATCTTTTGACCATGATTAAAATGCCAAATAACTTCCTTAAAAATAACTATCCTTTATTTCAAATTAACTATCAAGATATAAAAAAGATTGATTTAAAGAAATCATTGGAAAAATTGAGATCAAATAAATTAGAAACTTTAAAGTTATTTAAATTAGCTGATCATAAACTCAATAAATATCATCATACTCTGAAAACTAATTATTAAAAAGTTTTAAATATTATTTATTATCCTGAAGAAGATTTGAAATATATTCGCTTCTTTTTAACTAAAAACCAACAAGGTTACTGCGTTAAAAAAATCACCATCTAAGTATAAATATTTAAGCCACTGGATGAAGTTGTGCTCATTTTGTTGACTATTTGTTAACTATTTTGTCCTTCTAAAATCCTTATGTTTTTCTAACTTAAATGAAAAGCGATATTTTGATATTATCAGATTATATTTTGTCATTATGGATTATTGATATCATAAAAGTTTTTTTGATAAATAATTTTATTTTTTAGTTCATTTAAATTATTAAGTAATTTTAGTTTTTTTAATTTAACAGCCTTACCAATATTGAATGGATGGATTTATTACAGTAAATAAAGATATCAATGCGCTCACTAATCCATAAAATAAAAAATTTTTTATAATTATAAAAGTTAATATATATAATATTAGATTTATAGAGATAATTGTATTTTTAATCATGAAATTAGAATAAATTAATCAAAGAGTTAAGTTATTAACAAAAAAATAGTTACCAAAATTCAAAAAAATTGATAAAAGATCATTTTTAGATTTAGTTAAACAATTTAAAAATAACTTAAATATCAAGACTATTTTAAAAACGATTCAAATTAAACGGAGTATTTATTATTAGTTAAAAATAAAAACCAGATTCTAAGTAAAAGAATGAAAATACCTTTTACAACAAAAAAAGTATTAAATTTTTGTGTTTGCATTATCAATATTTTTATGGTCATCGTAAAGTTACTGATTTATACCGAAAAATCTTTAACGAAAACATCAATAAGAAAAAAGTTTACATTATTAAGAAGGAAAACGGGATTGTTGTCGTTTAAAAATTAAAAAATATTTTGCTTATCGTAATTTTAAAAAATAATCTGCAAGTTATTCCGAATTTAATTAATCAAAACTTTTTCTCACAAAGCCATTACAAAAAATCTTCACCGACATTACTTATTTCAAAACTAATCAAGGATTTTTATATTTTCCTTGTATTATAGACTCTTTTAATAACCAAATTATCTTTCCCATACTTCAAAATATCTAAATAAAGATTTAGTTTTAACTACTATTAAAAACTACCCAAAATTATTCATCTTGTATCATTCATTTCGATCAAGGAACCGTTTATTAAACATTTTAAGTGTAAAAAATCTTAACTAAAAAAATGTTTTTTCATTAGCATGCTCAAAAAGCCACACCGTGCGACAATCCCATAATTGAAAACTTTTTCGGCCAAATGAAAAGTATATTACAATATCAACGTCCTTTTTTATTTTTAAAAAAAACTGAAAAAATTAATCAATTATTTCCCTAAATTTTGGAATACTTAATGGATTTTAGGTAAATTAAATTTTTCATCGCCATCTCAATATACTATCCCAAATCTTAGATAAATAATTTTTTTAATTTATTTAAAATATTTAACCTTTTAAAAAAGGTTACTTTTTTTACGCATTTTTTTGCCAAAATAAAATAATTATGTAAAAAAATAATTTTAATTTCATTTTATTGGTACTTTTTTAACTTTTTCACCTAACGATATAGTGTAAAAGTTAAATATTTAAAAAAATATCTTTTGAAACTAAAGAATTATATCGCAAAAAGTTTAAACAGATAGGGAATATCAACTTAATTTTTAGTCTTAAAGAGCAATTTTAAATGCAAAGGTGTTTTCAGTGCGCTGATCATATGTAATCAGATTTTATCATAATATTTAGATTTTGCTAGAGCACATACAAACAAGAAAGAAAATAATCCAAATTATCTTTAGTTGAAAGGTAATTTATATAAAATTTTTAAATTAGTACAAATACTTCTTATTTTGAAGAATAACAAGTTTCTTTCTGTACTTCAAACAATTTTATGGTAGATGATATCTATAATTCAAGAAAATCCATCAATTATAAAATAGTTAATCTATCTGGAACCTTAAATTCATATTTATTGATTTAGTTTTATTTAATTGTTGAAAAAAAGATTTCTACATTAATTTAATGGTATTAACTTGACAAAAAAATACTTAAAGTATAGAATATATCTTTAAATAAACCAAAAATTTTTAGATCTTGAAATATTATTTACATAGAATGCTTTTATGAAAATATGCGTGAAATATTTAGATATATTTTAAAATAAGAATTTTTTTTAAGGAAAGGGAGGATATATCAAATAATGAACTATTTAATAGAAGTTCAAAATTTAAACAAATCTTTTAATAATCAATTAATTTTAAAAAATATTAACTGTAAAATTTTAAAAAAAGAAGTGATTACTATTATTGGTCGATCTGGTTCTGGTAAATCTACTTTTTTAAGATGTTTAAATTTATTAGAGAAACCTGATTCGGGTAAAATTTTAATTAATAAGATAAATATTTTAAAACATAACGTTAATCTATCTCATTTAAGAACACAAATAGGCATGGTTTTTCAAAATTTTAATTTATTTGATGAAAAAACAGTTTTAGAAAATTGTTGTCTTGCTCCTATAAAAGTTCTTAAAATACATTCAAAAAAAGCAGAAATAATAGCTAGACAAAAATTAAAAGAAGTAGGAATGTTAAATTTTATTAACGAAAAAGCAAAAAAACTTTCAGGAGGACAAAAACAAAGAGTAGCTATTGCTAGAACCTTATGTATGACCCCTCAAGTTATTTTATTAGATGAACCTACTTCCGCTTTGGATACTGAATCTGCACAAGACATTCTTGAAATATTACAAAAACTAGTATATAAACAACAAATAACTTTAATTATTGTTACCCATGAACTCCAATTTGCGAAAAGAGTTTCTAGCCAAATTTATTTCATGGAAAATGGAAAAATTTTAGAGAGAGGTACTTTGTATGATATTTTTGCAATCAATAAATGCCCTAAAATTAAATCTTTTTTTGTATAAAAATTTAATTCAGTAATGCAAAAATTAATTTTTGCAAGATAGTTATTAGTTAATATATTTTATAACTGTAATCTAAAAAAGATAAAAAATAAATAACGAGATGATAAATATTCTTATAGAAAGGAAAACATTGGTTTATGAGCATAAAAAAAATTAAAAAATACTTAAAAAACTGGCAAAAATTATCAATAATTTTCTTTTTATTAGCTATTTTTATTTATCTTAATTTTAATATTTTTATGATCTTTTTCAATAAAAATAAAAGTTCAAATACAATTACCTTAGGAATTGTTAATAATTGCCCTCCTTTAGCTTTTGATGCTTATAACGCTCCAAACAGTATAAAGACTGAAAATGACGAATCTATAAGTGGGTTTGACTTATTATTATTCCAAGATTTAGCTAAACGTATAGGCAAAAATTTAATAATTAAGTTATACAGTTTTCCAGTAGGAGTATTAAACGCTGTACAAAATGGTTCTATTGACGCAGCAATAGGAAATATGAATATAACACCAGAAAGAGAAAAAAAAATGTTAGCTATTAAATATGGCTTTTCCGATGTAGGTATCTTATTAAGAAGGGATGATAAACGTTTTCAAGAACATTTGAATTCTAATTCCATACCAATAGAAACCTTAAATAAAATAATAACTCAAAGTCAAGAAAAAATTAAACTAAATACTATGACTCAAACCATATATGACATTGAAATATTAGATAAATTACAAAAAGAAAATCATTTATCTAATTACGAAAAATCTAATTTTAAAGAAGATGCTGTTAATTGTGCTTATGAAATTGAAAACAAGAGTGCAGACGTTTTTATATTTGATTTCCCAGTGTTAAATATACTGGAATTAACTCCTGGAAATGAAAAAAAATTTAAATCACTAAAAATAACTCACATAGATAAAGAATTTCAATTACCATTAGGAATTTTTGTAGCAAAAGAGAATAAAAAATTAGCAAACTCCCTACAAAAAGCGATAGAATCTATATCCTCTTCCGACAAAGAAAAATATTATCAAAAAGCCTTTACAGATTATAATTATATACAAACAAAAATTCGTAATAAAATTTCTTTTATGCAAAAATTAACCAAAATAGTACAAACATATAAAAATAGTTTTTTTGTATCTCTGACATTGGCAATTGATAGTCTTCTTTTAGGTTTTATGTTAGCTTTAATTTTAGTACATATCAAGATTTTTTGTAGTAATGTTAGTGAAAAAAAATTTCTGCTATTGAGCCAAAAAATACTTTTGATTATAACAACATTTTGTAGTAATTTTGCACAAGCAGTCCCAATAGCCATTCAAGCTTTGTTACTTTACAATATATTGATAAAACAAATAGATCTATTAAAAGAACCCGTTGGTCCTTTTTTTATCTCTTTATTCATAATACTTTTTAATAATGCTTTTAATTTTATGAACATTATTCTTCATCATATTAGATTTTTAGATCAAGGACCAATAGAAGCAGCTTATGCGTTAGGAATGAATCAAAAACAAGTCTTTAAACATATTATATTAGAACAAGCCTTAAAAAGAACTTCTCCTTCTATATGGAATCAATTTATTGTTAATCTCAAAGATACCGCTTTATTCTCTATAATTGGTTTAACTAGCCTATTATGGTCAGCCCAAAGAAACATTGCAATAACTTATGACACTATAACCCCTTTTGTAATTGTAAGTATAATTTATCTTATTTTAGTAAGTATAACTAACATTATAAGTCACAAAATTCATAAGCAATAATAAAATATATCCTAATCTGAAATATAGTTAAGTCTAAAAAGAAATATGTTTAAATATTTAGTTTGGAATAATATTTGTTAAAACTAAATATTTTTACATAGAAAACCACTAACAATAATTTAAAAATATATTCATCGAATTAATAAATCAATCTAATCTTATGTTAGAACGCTAATTAAAGCAAATATTGAAATATTTTCTTAAAAATGATATAATAGCCTTAAAAAAGATATTTTAGAGACTACTATCAATGAGTAAAAGGATGAAAATTATATAATGTTGAATTTTAGAAAAGCATTTATTTCCGTAATTTATGTTTGGTTATTTTTAAATTTTTCCGCTGCAATAATTTTTTCAAAAAAATGGATTATAATCCCGCCTTCATTATTAAATATTTATGCAATGGAGAACGATATGCAAGAAAAATTAAACAACGAAAAAACAAAAAACAAGCACAAAATTTCCGATAATAGAGCTTTAAGACAAATAGAAAACCTACAAACAAAAATAAATCAAATTCAGAATGATATAAAAGTTTTTTTACAAAAAGATATTATTAATATTTCTAGAATAAAAACAATTTCATTATTTTTAGATGAATTTGACAAGGAATTAGAGGATTTAAAAACGAAAGTAGAAGTATTTTATACAACAGAACAGTCTTTATTATTAATCAGAGAAATCGAAGTCAAAATTAAACGTAAAGAAAATGATTTTCATAAAGAATGCTTATTCTACTATAATATAAACATATTAGGAGATGAATATGATTCGATATCTGGTCTTTTTTGGGATTTTAGCGTTTAAATAATTTATATGAATTGTTTGAAAATATCTACATAAATAAACAAGTTTTATATTTAGATTTTTTTATATGTCTTAATATATTTACAATTTGAAAATTGTAATAATGTATAAAGGGTAGAAAATACTTGTTATGAAAGATATTAAAAATTTATTTAACAAATTTCCTTTAGATGTTTACTGGTGGGTTTATCTAATTTTTTTCTGTTTTTTTTCCGAAATCGTTAAAATATTATTAAAAAATTTAATTAAATTTTTATGTAATATACTATTACTAAATTTCAATTTTATTTTTAAAAAAAAGAAAGATATTGATAACATTCATAATAAAGAAATACCTCAAATTTCAATACAAAACCAAATGCCCTACGGAGAAAATACAGATAATAATTTGACTTTAATCGAATTAAAAATGTTAGAAATCCATCAAAGAGAAACTAGAAATTCTAAAGATAACTTACTTAGATTAGAATTAAACCAACATAAAATAGAAACTAGACTAGAATTAAACCAGCAAAAAAGTTATTTTGAAAAAGAAATATTAAAACAACAAATAAGTTATTTAGAAAAAGAATTAAATAAAATACAAAGTTACAATAATAATATGTTTAATGGTATAAATAACAACGGGAACTACAAGGTAAACAACAACGATGACAAAAAAAGTGTAAACAATATCAAAGAAGCTACGAATTTATCTTTGAAAGATGAAAATTTGCAAAAGCAAATTCCCGAAAGCTTACAAAAAATATTTGACAAAATAGAAAATTTTACTGAAATACAGTTATTTATGTTAAATAATATGCCTGTAAATAACAATAGTCCTTCTCAATCATATTACGATCACCAAAAAAAAGTTCTATATGTTGAACCTAAAGACCTATTATTTGTCAGGACTCTTTTAATAGAAAAACAACAAAAATATAAAGGTTTATACCTTGATAAAACTGATAATAACAAAGAAAATTAATAATTTTTAACAAAAAGAACCCAATCTTGAAAAATTAAAAATAATTAAAGCTTTTTATATAAACTATTTTCATCATTGTAAATAAGAAACTTACAAAAATACTTTTTTTTGTAAGTATATATAGATACCGTTATAAAACATGATTTAAAAACTTTTACAAATTAAAAGGATAATTTACCTATTATCTCAAAATTATATATATCCGCTTGTTCACCTTCTTTGAGCATTCTCAACAAAAAAAAAGAAAATAAGCTGCATTTTGATTACCTCTTTTTTTTCGAAACCTTTTAAAAAAATTAATTATTTATTATCGCACTAACTAAACTAATTAAGTTTCTAATGATTAATGATTTATCAATTTTTTTAATTTTTCGACAGAACGATTCCATGAAAAGAATAGAAAATCTGTAAAATGAAGTTCTGGTTAGATTTTAACAGTTCATTAATTCCTTTCACATTTCTTCTAATCTATAATCTAAGTGTCTTATGTTTTTTAGTTTTTTTACATTTTTATTTAGTTATATTTATTTAAGCAAAGGACGAATAATTTATTTTATCTCTCTGTTTTAAAAAGAAAAAAAACCAGCTTGCTATCTCTTTTGTTGAATAATTAGTTAAATGAGAACGTTTTTGTTTGATATTTTGAGTAAAATTTAGAACTTTTTGTGCTATTGAAATAAGTTTGTAAATATCCTCCTCTTCTTGTTGACAAAAAAATCCAACCCAATTTATTATTTCTTCTATAGAATAATTAGCTAAGTGAGGGTTTTTTTGTTTAATGTTGTGAGTTAATTTTAGAATTTGTTTTATTATTTGAATACATTCATAGACTTCTTGTTCACTAGGCTGATCTGCTTCATGGTATATTTCAATTTGTTTGCTTTGATTATTTTCAACATTTTTCATTGCTATTACTTTTCTTAATAGAGTTTTATTGTTTATAAACAATAAACCTAAAAAGAAAAACAGATAAATATAAATTATTTTAAATTGATTATTTAATTTTAACATTTACTATAAAACTCCTTATTCATTAAACTATTTATTATGAAATAGTATGATTGTTATTAGAACGATGAACAACTTTAAAGTATTTACTTTATTATATTAACATCCTAACATATTATTAACAAATGTCAAGTCTTTATTTGTCTTCTTTGAAATATTTCATTTATCATTATTATTATTTTTAAAAAAACTCAAAAAATTTTTATTATAGAAAATTCTTTTGCTCTTTTTTTGTAATGTAAAAAAAAATAATTAAAGTGCTCTGGAAAAGCAACTAACAATAAATTTCTCTTTTAATTAAGTTCGTTTAAATAAAATTTTAATTTAAAAGCATTATTTAAGAGGCAATGCATTTTTTAAAAAAATTAAAATCATAATAATACAAAAATTAATAATCTTCATAATTTTGAGTATAATAAAAATTGTATAGTACTATAAAAAAATTTTTAAAATATTTATATTTTGTCTTGCCTATTTCTTAAAATTTTTTATATTTTTTACTTGTATTCTGTATCTTTTTGCGACTAGAATTATGATAAGAGCAATAACAATATTTAACAAAAGGATTTTAATATTTGCTCGTTTAATAAGATTATTCCAAGATCAGTAATAAGTATTTTGTATATATTTTTTGATTTTTTTGTTTAAATTTTTTGAAACATCTAAATTTATTTAAATTGTTGAAAAAAAGTGTTTAGAGTTTAAACTTTATAAACATTCATTTACAATACTTATTTTTTTATATTTCTATGGTTAGAAAAATATTAATTTTTTTGTTAAAGACTAAAAAGAATTTTCTTAATTTAGAAAGGTTTTCTCATAAAGAAACATTAAATATGAAAATAAAAAAGAAATTTTTTTTAAATTTTTTTTTATTATTTTTAATATTTTATTTTGTAACAACAAAAAAAATAAATGCTCTTGGATCTGATAATCGAAATTTATTATTAACGCAATTAGAAAATATTTCAGAAAAAAAATTTACTTCGTTAGAAACATTAAAAAATACTTTTCCGCAATATCTTAAAACTAGTGATTCTGAGCAAAACAAATTATTATTGGCAAAAGCATTAGAAATCATTTTAGAAGAATTTGACAAAAGTTATTATAGTTGGGAGAAACTAAATAAAAATAATAATTTAGAAACTAGTTTAGAATTATTAGATAAGTATAACATAATAAACGAATTTGAAAATACAATAGCCGAAAGTGTCTTTGATACAGAAAAATATATTTTTGTATTTCCAGGTAATGAAGCAGACGTAAAAAATTATAATGCTTATTTATATCATAAAGAGAAAAAATTTCGAGCGAAACAAGGCTATTATTGGGCACTTTGGCATCCATCTAATTTAGAATTTATTTCTAAAAAAAAGATCGAATATATACTTGATATTTTTAAACAAATTATAACTTTAGAAAAAGAAAATAAAGATACTCGACAACTAAAAGAAGAATTATATCAGTACGAAATAGCAAGTTCGCAACAACAAAAGTTTATTATGGAACAAAGTCATTTAATCAATTTTCTTCGAAAACAAGTTTTAGATCAAAGAAATGAAATTCTTCTGAATTTAGAAAATGCTAAGTCTTTAAAACAAAGTTTAGAAAATAATCTTGAAGAATTAAAAAAAGCTAATTTTTTAACACAAAAAAAAATACAACAGTTGAATCAGGAGAACCAACAAATATCTCAAGATCTTTTATCATATAAAACAACATTAAATGAGAAAAAAGGAGTTATTCAACAATTAGAACAACAACTCAACCAACTAGGGCAACAACTTACAACTAAAACGCAAGAAGTAGTGGCTTTACAGACAATGAACGCTGAAAGTAAACGACAATTACAAACTATTTTAACTGACCATCAACGTAAGTTACAAGCTACGCAAACTGAATTCGATAGCTTACAACGAGATTATCAACAAGCACAACAAGACATTGTAGGGTTACAAGAACAGGTCCAAACACTCACAACTACTATTCAAGAGCAAGAACAACAGATTAACCAACTTCAACAAACGGTTAACGGACAAAAAAAAGAAATTACTCAATTAAAGAAAAATATTCAAGAAACGAGTCAACTTTTAGAACAAAAAAATCAAGAATTAACTCATAATCAACGTTTATCACTCACAGCCAAAACGCAATTACAGACTGAAATCAGTAATTTAAAAAATCAATTGGAAGTACATCAAACAACATTAAATGAGAAAAAAGGAGTTATTCAACAATTAGAACAACAACTCAACCAACTAGGGCAACAACTTACAACTAAAACGCAAGAAGTAGTGGCTTTACAGACAATGAACGCTGAAAGTAA
>NZ_JAOSID010000005.1:12404-28904 GCF_030588185.1 Candidatus Phytoplasma melaleucae
ATGAACGCTGAAAGTAAACGACAATTACAAACTATTTTAACTGACCATCAACGTAAGTTACAAGCTACGCAAACTGAATTCGATAGCTTACAACGAGATTATCAACAAGCACAACAAGACATTGTAGAAGAAGAAAATAAAATAAAATTACAAAATGAAGCAATAAAAGTAATTGATAAATTTGCAGATAAGTTCGTTAATGTTTTAGAAGATATTCAACAAAAACATAGCGATAGTTTAAATCAAATAAGTTCTCGTGTTATAGATGTATTAGATAAAAACGAAAAACAGAAAATGAAAGAAACAACTCCTATTAGTAGATTTTTAAAAAATACCGAAGATATGCCAAGTTTTAAAGATGTTATAGGTATGGAAACAGAAATCGAACAATTAAAAGATAGTTTAGAATACTTAAAAAACATAAAAGAATATAAAAAAATGGGAATAAATAAAATGCCTAAAGGTATTTTATTGTATGGCCCTCCAGGTACAGGTAAAACTTATTTAGCAGAAGCTTTTGCTAAAGAATCTGGACTGCCTGTTTTCGCTTTAACATCAGCTGATTTTTCTAAAACTTATGTTGGTGAAAGTCCAAAATTAATCCAAGATCTTTTCGACGCAGCAAGAAAAAATTCTCCTAGTATTATTTTAATTGATGAATGTGAAAGTGTATTTAGAAGTCGTAATCACAATTTTCTAATTTCTGACCACGGAAATATTATTTCTGCTTTTCTATCACAAATAGAAGGTATCCATACTGATAAAAAGAAGCCTGTTTTTATTATTGGGACTACCAACTTTAAAGATCAAATAGATGAATCAATTTTAAGCCGTTTTAATAGACATATTAAAGTTAATTTCTGGAATCAAAAAGGGATTAAAAAATTTTTAGAAACAAAGGCACTTTCCTATAAATTAGATATTGAAGCATACCAATATTTGGTTAATGATTTATCGAAAATAATAGCTTATTCAGATAATGATCTTTTGAAAACTCCTAGAAGAATGATAGAATTACTTGATCAAGCAAGTATAATAGCTAGAAGAAAACATGACCATGTTAATATTTTGTTAGAAGATTTACATCTAGCATTTAATAGAATTTCACAATCTTCTATGCCGACTAATTGGGATTTACATACTCATAGGAAAAAAAATTGGAAAGAACTAGTAAATTTTAAAGAGTATAAACAAATAGAAATTAAACATCTTTTTAAAGACAGTCATTTTCAAGGGGAAGAAAGAAAATATTTTAATGCTATTCGCAATAAACATAATATGTTAGGACAAGTTGTATATAATAAACATTCTGATAATGAAATTCAAAATATTAATATAAACGAATATAAATCAAATATAAAAAAAACTTTTAACACAGAAAATCCCTTTCCTTCTGAATTATTAGGTTTCTATTTTCAAGATAATCAAGATGAATATAATTATAATAATAATAAAAAACGCCTTGAACCTGAAAATGTTGAAAGTTTAGAAGACGTTTTAAATACTGGAATAAAAGTTACTAAAAAAATCTATTTTATGTGGGATTTATTAAAACAACACGAAAATCAAAAAACATTTTATCAATTATTAGAAAAATATTTGTTGCAATTTCCTTTTCTAGTTCAAGAATCGACATTTGGCGAAGTAATATTAATCGTTTCTCAAAACATAGAAAATAACGAATTAGAAATCGAACAAAGCATAATAAAGTTCATAGATGAAATAAAAGAAAAATTAATAGGAGAAATTATTGATGAAATAAGTTTTTCTAGTATTAAGAATGAAATTCTGAATTTTGATATAAAAAAAGTAATTAATGATAAAATAGAAAAACTTTGGAAAAGAAAAGATATTTTATCATTAGAAGTTTTAAAATCAGAAACTATTCACGAAGTTAAAAACTATTTAGAACAATACTTAGATGAATTATTACAAAATAAAATAAAAGAAGAATTAAGTAAAATTAGTTTTAATCCAAAAATATTTTCTGCTAAGCAAATTTACAAAATAAAAAAAGATTTCAAACAAAAAATACACCATGATTTGCTATCATTTATTGTACCGCTTAAACAACATCATATAGAATTAGATGAACAAATTCAGAACAAAATAAATGAATATAAATTGGAATATTTTCATATAGACAGAAACATCTACAAAGGAATATGGAAAGAAAAAATATATAGTAAATTAAAAATAAATTTACCACATTTTGAAAAAGAAAAATTAGACCAATTGATTTTGCAAAAAACTGTTAAGACTTTATTTTTTACTGATTATAATATTGACGAAATTATTCATAATTTACAACAAGATATAGATAAATATACTGAAAAGTTTTGGAATGATTTAAATCATAAAATATCCAACATGACTAATCAGTACATTTTAATGGAGAATAATTGGAATCCGACACTAGATCATGGGATTATTCAATGGATTAACAAAGCAGCTTTTTTAATTGCTGAAAAAGAAGTGAAAAGAGACAATGCAACAGAGAAAAGCATTGAAGAAGCTGTTTATTCTTTTATCCAAAATTATAAAATTAATAATCAAAAAATAGATCCATGGTTTTATATTACATACATTTTTAAAAAAAATATTTATAAAATTACTTTATATTTAATATTGCTATTTATAGTATGGAATATGTTTTTTAAAATTAAGAAACAAAAAAGTAATACTTTTTAGATTAAATATTACAATATTTATAAAATAAATATTTATAAAATAAAAATATAATGTATTTAACAACCATATAATTATAATGGTTGTTAAATATAAATAATTTTATTTGAGTTATACGTTTTTTACATAAAAGATAAGTCTATTGAATTTTTATTTGATATTTTTGTTATAATGTCTCTGTTGATATTTCCACATTTTAATGATTCATGAGGAGTAGTACTCAAGTGGTTATAAGAGGCATCTCTGCTAAGGATGTAGGCCAAAATATGGTGCAAGGGTTCGAATCCCTTCTGCTCCGCCATTAGTTATTTTGATTTTAAATAAATAAAAAACCTTATATATGAAGAAAAATTCATACATAAGGTTTTTATTATTTTTGAAATAAGTTTTTTTAGGTTTAATAAATCTTCAGTTAAATTTATTTAATTTTTGGAAAATGTAAAATAAAATTAATGTAATAATAATTATGAAAAATATTACAAGAGTTAAATATGATGCAAAACTCATTTGGTTAGAATCATCTTGTTCTTTTGTGTTAGATTCATCAGAAGGAGTAATTTCACTGGAAGAATCTCCGCTTGTTGATTGTGGTGGATATTCATTGATCAATTTTCGATAATCTTCATATAAATTTTCTAATTTAGCTTTAGTTTTATCTAAGAAATTTTCGGACGAACTTAACATAGAATAAATTTCTTCTATAACTTCTTTGCTTCCTAAAATTTGTTCTGTTGGAATTATGTATTTTTCTAGTGAATAGGTAGTGGTTTTTGTTTCTGCTATTTTTTCAGAATCTTGATTGACTTTGTAAGCTTTTTCTAAAAATGTCTCTATTTCTCCCCAACTACCGAAAAAAATATCAAAATTATTTTTTATTTCTTCAATTTTTAATTGATCAATAGATTTAGCAGATTGCTCTTCTATTTTTTTTAAAAAAGGTTCAAAATATTCTTTGAATTGCTTTTGGGCTGATTCTACTTGAGTTTTGATTGTTAGAAGATTTGCTTTTATTTGTAATTCTGAGCTATCGTAAGTCTCTTGTTTTTCTAATTCATTTATATTCTTATTTAAATTTATTAGAAGATCTTCAAATGATATTGTATTTAGTCTCTTATTAATTATCTCTATTTTTTCTTTTGGAAACATTGACTTTACATTTTCTTTTAAGGCTTTGGTACTCTCTAATATTTGTCTACACTTAGTTTGTACTTCTTCATTTTGTGCATTTTGATTTTGTATGTCATTAATGATTTGTTCCAAAGTTTTTTCTTCCGAAGTAGAAAAACTTGGTTTTAATGTTTTCTCATTTATTGTTTTTGTTGTTTTAAATTGTTGTTTAAGTTTTTTTGTAATATCTTGATGTTTATAGCTAGCAATTAACTTTTGGTAGTTTACATGTAAATTAGAAAACGCATATTCAAGTGTTTTTAAAGCTATTCTTTCTTTAATAATATCTAAAACTGTTTTTACTTTTGATTTCATACTTGATAAAAGTTGTTTAGAAATTAAACTGTTTTTAAAAGTATCATCTTGTTTTAGTAAATTTTTATTAAATTCGCTTATTTTTGTTTCAGATTCTTTATTAATTGTTATAATATCTTCTATATCAGATTCTACTTTTTCTAAATATGTTTGTAAATCTTTAGCTAAATTATTTAGATATATTTTTGAAGAGCTTTCTAATTCTTCTATTTTCATTGATTTATCCGTTATAATAGGTTTTGTAAGTTCTTCTGTTTTATTAATAGTAGTGGATACTAAATTATTAGTTTCTGTCATTATTTTTTCTACTAATTTTTTTATTTTATTAAGGTTTTCTAAGATTTTTTGATCTATTTCTTTATTTTCATTCTTTTGGGTTAATCCATTTATTTGGTCGTCTAAAGTATTTTTTAAGTTAGACGAAAATTCGAAGATTTGTGTATTAATAGATTTCGAAGAGTTTGAATTTATCCAAGTATTAGATATTTCTTGAAAAAATTTTTTTGTTTCTTCTTTTAAGATATTAATATTTTTTAGTAATTTATCACAATTATTTTTTATTTGTTCATCTTGATATTTGTTTTTTATTTTTTGAATTTCTTGTTCTATATCTAAATTGATATTATCGTTTGCTCTTGTATTGATAAAATAAGAATAACAAGGAGAAATCAAAAATAAACTAATAAACAAAATTTGAATAATAAGTAATAGTTGAAATTTGTACATTCCAATCTTATTTTTGAATTTTAGCGATAGCAGAGTATAACTCATTTTTATTTAACCTATCTATACCTTTCTTAAAAATTTATTACTCTACATGATACCATTTTATAACATAAAAAAAACAAAAAAATGTATACTTCGTGGTATAAAAAAATATCTAACAAATTTAATTTAAATAAAACTTTAATCTGATTTCAAGATGTGTTTTTAATATTAAATCTAATTCTTTTTCTATTGTTATTCTTCGCTTCTGATCTTTATTCTATGAATACTTTACAATATAAAAATATTCAAAAATACTCTCTTTTAAAGAGTTTTTTTGAATATAATTTTAGAGTATCATTTGTATTTGAGTAAGGGTACTTTTTTTGTATTTTTTAGTTTTATTTTTATAATTGATTTGCTTTTTATTCATTTTGATGTGTGTTTAGTTAATATTTTGTTAATCTAAGATTCATCTGTGGCTTTATGTTTTTTCATCATTTAAATGAAAAAAACAAATATCCACATAAAACAACGTAAAATATAAATTAATTTAAATTAGGATAGAAAGGGAGTTAAAGAAATAACGCATTCATATCAATTATTTTTAATTTCTGAATTTTATTACATTTGATATTTTTAACTAAAGATATAAACTGAAAACTTTTAAAAATCTAAAATTATTTATTTTTAAAGATAAAAAGAAGGGATCTATAGTATGTCAAATTTAAATCAAAACGAAAGAAAAGATAAATTTCAAAAATACACATATACAAAAAGAAAAAATATTCACAAAAGAAAAAAACTTTCTTTTATGAAAATTATTTCCATTATAATAATTCTTTTTATGTTATTCACAACAATAGTGCTGCCCATATACTACTTTATTAAAAAATAAAATATTAAAACAAATTTAAAGATGATTTTCGAATTTATAATAGTTGAATGAACTATAACAAGATTATTTTTTAATTTATAAAATCATTAAATTAATTGAAATGACACTAAGAAATTTAAATTTATATAGTTTTTTAATCTTTTTCTTATAACTCATTCTAATTCTTAACTGTATACTTTTGCTTTATTGTTGCTAAAAGTTGGTAGTTATTTTATTAGAATTATGTATACTTTTTTTGCGTATTCTTACCCACTATTCTATTAAATTTATAAATTTTTTTCTATTATTTTACAAAAAATATAGAAGATATCAATTTCATATTTGTTATTAACAAATATAACGGAAACGAAAAAATTTAACTATTTTGAGTGATTAAAAAAATTTTTTTTAAAATTATAGTGTATAATTAGCGTAGAAATTTCAAGCAATTGTATGTCTTAAATTCTTGATAAAGGAGACAAATAAAGTTGCAAACATATTTAGAAAGAAAATTAAAAGAATTAAATTTTTTTAATATTACACCCATTCAAAAAAAAGTTTTTACATCGTTTGAACAACCTCTTCATTTAGTTGGAATATCTCCTACTGGCACAGGAAAAACACATGCTTATTTACTACCAATACTTAGCAAAATAGCTTGGCAAAGAAACATAATACAGGCTGTTATAATAGCACCTACTAACGAACTTGTTTTTCAAATATTTCAAATGCTAAAGGGGATAGAAAAACAAAATTCTAAAGTCAAAATTTTCTACGGTGGCATGGATCAAAAAAAAATAACTTCCCACTTAAAAACTAAACAACCGCCCGTTGTTATCGCTACTTTGAACCAATTAGTTAAGTATACAATAACTAATAAACAACTTAATATTTACAAGGCTTCTTTTCTAGTTTTGGACGAAGCAGATATGTTATTTGACTCGAAGTCTTTATCTTTGATAAATCTTTTATTAATTAGATGGCATCCGAAAATTTTACTTTTTTCAGCATCTATTACAACTCATATGAAACCTTTTGTTGATAAATATTTTGGTAAATCTTTATTTTTAAACACTAACAAAGAACAAAGATTGAAAATCAAATATTACGCATTACATAGTTTTTGTTATAAACGTCTAAATGATTTAGTGCATTTAGCTAAAAAAATAAATCCCTATGCAGCCTTAATTTTTGTCTCAAATAAAAAAAATCAGTTTCATGTTTATGAAACCTTAAAAAAAGAAAATCTAAATGTTTTAAATTTTTCCTCTGATCTATTAGTCAAACAAAGAAAAAGATATATCTCTGAAATTCACAAAAATAAATATCAGTATATTGTATCAAGCGATTTAACAGCTAGGGGGTTAGATTTGGATATTTCTTGGGTTATTCATTATGATTTACCTATAAAAAATTTAGAGTTCTTTCAACATCGAAGCGGCAGAACAGGAAGATTAGGTAAAGAAGGTAATGTTTTAGTTTTATATGATGAAAAAGAAAAAACTTACTTAGAAAAAATAAAGAAACTTTATCAAATTACATTCCAAAATATTGAATTAACTCCAAATGGTTATAAAATTAAAATATCAAAATCTAACATTTTTTTAAAAAAAAATGTGCATAATTATAAATTACAAAAATGTTTACCAAATAAAAAAAAGCTTTTTAAGCGAAGAGTGAAAAAATGATAATAATAGGTAGCCATGTATCTTTTAAAAAACCTCTAATGTATTTAGGTGCTTTGCGACAAGCTTTGTCTTTTGGTGCTAATACTTTTATGATTTATTCAGGACCGCCGCAAAATACAAAAAGATTAGAAATTGATTCGGGAAATATACAAAAAACACTAGAAGAAATGAAAATAAAACAACTTAGTTGGAATCACTTAATCGGCCATGCTCCTTATATTATTAATTTATCAAACCCTTTTATCATTAAGAGAACTTTTGCTATTGATTTTCTTGCACAAGAGTTAAACAGATTTGAGCAGATGAAAATCCCTCAAATGGTATTGCATCCAGGTAATAACCTCAATAGAAATAAGAAAGAAGCTATAGAATGGATTGCTTCAGGCATTAATACGATTTTTAAAAAGACTTCAAATTTAAAAATTAAAATCGCTTTAGAGACTATGGCTGGAAAGGGTAATGAAATAGGTTGTTGTTTTCAAGAATTAAGAGATATTATCGATCTTATTGACGATAAAAAAAGGATTTCTGTTTGCTTTGATACTTGTCATGTTTTTGATTCTGGTTATGATATTAAAGATCATTTCGAACTTGTGATGCAAGACTTTGATTCTATTATAAATCTTAAATATTTATCTGTTTTTCATATTAATGATTCTAAAAATGACTTAGGTAGTAAAAAAGATCGTCATGCTAATATTGGTTATGGTTCAATAGGTTTTATGCCTTTAATGAAAATTATTTATCATCCTTCTTTTTTACATATACCTAAAATTTTAGAAACACCTTTTATCAACGAGGAGCCCCCTTATAAACAAGAAATTGATATGATTAAACAAAAAAAATTTAACATGATATTTTAGTAAATAAATATATTTTTTATGATCTAAATTTTTTTTATCTTTGTTACGATAAATAGTTTATTTTTTTTTCTTCGTTGGAGCTTTTAGTTTATAAAAGACTTTCATTGAATTAATAACGGAGAAGATACATTAAAATGCTTCCAGCTACACTTACATTAAGACTTTCTATTGGATTAGTTTTAATATGTAAAAAGTAATCAGAAATATTTTTTATTTCATTAGAAATTCCAATTCCTTCATTACCTAATACTAGAATAATTTTTTTGTTTTTTAAAAAAATTTTATTTATTTTATTCAAATCAATATTTTTTTCATATACACAAGCACTAAAAATATGATATTTTTTTTCTTTTTGTGAAATAATAAATTTTTTAATATTGCCTCTTTCTAAAAATAAATTAAAAATAGCACCTTGGCTGGATCTTATAGTTTTTTCATTGTAATAATCTACACTTTTAGAACTGAAGAAAATATGTCTAAACCCAAAAGCACAAGCGCTTCTCATTAGTACTCCGGCATTTTTAGGATCTTGTACATCATCTAATGCTAAAATTTTGTTGGTTTCAATGGTTTTTTGTGTCATTCTGCAAACTGCTACTTGTGAATATAAAACTTTGTTTTTGTTTAAATTTTTCATTAAAGTTTTTTGAATCAAAATGCCTTTTTCTTTGTTAGGGTTAATAGTATATAATTCTGAGATGATTTCTTTTTTTTCAGCTTCTTGAATTATATTTTTTCCGAATATTAAGAATTCTTGATATAAATTACGATATTTCTTGGAAAGAAGTTTTTTTAATTTTTTAAACTTAGGATTGTTTTTTGATAAAATCATTATTAATTCTTTCTGGTTTTGTATCTATTAAATTAAGTAGAGTTTTCTCAATATGTTTAATAAGCTATTTGATATAATTATTCTAATTCAAATTTAGAAATTAATAATTATTTTTCAAGATTTTTTAATAATAATAGCCAAGGCGCACTTATACAGATAAATTTTCCTGGAAAAAAAGAAATTGGTTTTAAACATAACAAATCTTTATCTAAAATATCTTCTTGAAAAGGTTTATTTTGTATCATATTAATAAAATTTTCTATTTTACATATACCTAACTTAAAATTTAAATTTTTTAAATAAACAGACATCAAAGAGGCAGAAGCAATGAAAATTGAACATCCTTCCGCTTCATATCTTATATTTGTAATTATTTTTTGGTAAAAATATATCTGTATTTTAATTTTATCTCCACAATTTATATTGTTGTTCTTTAATACTACATAGTTTGGTTGGTGTTTTTTCGAATCTTTTATTAATCCCTTATTTAAAGGGTTTTTATAGTGCTTAATAAGCAGTGCTCGGTATGATTGATTGTTTAATTTCATAAAAAATCTTTTCTTTGAAAATTTTATAGATACATATAAACTAATGTTTTATTGAAGAATATTTATTTAAGAATAATCAAAGCATGAAATTTATTTTTTTTAGTCAATAAAATATATTTATTCAGTAAAGTTTCTTGTTTAGTTAAGTAAACATCTGTTTGTTTTATTACTTGTCCAAAAATTTTAATGGAACCGCATAATATTAATAATTTAGATTCTTTTTTGGAACTAGTTAATTTAGTTTTTATTAAAGCGTTAATTAACGAAATATTATTTTTTGTTTCAAAGAAAGATATATGTTTTTTCAATAATTGAAAATCATTTTTATTTATTACTTGTTTGTCTTTATAAAATAGAATTTTACTAATTCGAAAACATTCTTCGTATTTTTCTTTGCCATAAAGAAAAATGACAACATTTGCGGCTAACGTTTTTTGAGCTATTCTTTGTTTAGGATTAAAAGTTATTTCTTTTTCTAATTCCATAATTTCATTTGGCTTAAGTAGAGTTATTTTTTTTAGGTAGTTAATGACACATTGATCTGGAATATTTACAAGAAATTGGTATGTTTCATAAGGACTAGTTAATTTTTCGTCTAACCATAAATTATTTTTTTCACTTTTGCCAAATTTTACGCCCTGGCTATTTAATAATAAAGGTATGCTCATTCCAACAGCTTTATTATTTTTATGGGGATTAGATAACTTACGAATTAATTCTAACCCGCTAGTAATATTGCCCCACTGATCTGAACCGCCTAGTTGAAGTACAACGTTTTTATCTTCATAAAGACGATAAAAATCTAAAGCTTGTAATATCATATAAGAAAACTCAGTATATGAAATACCCTTTTTTAATCTTTTTGATACTAGTTCTTTGGAGAGCATATAATTTACATTAAATAATTTACCATAAGTTCTTAAAAAGGTTATGACATCTAACTTTGATATCCAAGTATAATTATCTACAAAATTTACCTTATTATCAGTAGATAGCATATTTTTTAATTGGTGCTTTATTTTTCTAGAGTTATATTTTATATCTTTATTAGATAACAGTTTTCTCTCAGAAGTCTCTTTAGGATCCCCAATTAAGCCAGTGGATGTACCAATAAGAATAAAAGGATTATGACCTTTTTTGTGCAAAAGTAAAATGGCTATAATCAGAACTAAATGTCCTAAAGTTAAAGAACTAGCACTAGGATCAATTCCACAATAAAAATTAATTTTTCCATGATTTAATAATTCTTCTAATTCTTTTTCATTACTACAATCTTGAATAAAATTGCGCCATTTTAATTCTTGGAATAAAAACATTAGTAATCTCCTATTTAATAGGATCAATAGTATCTTATAATACTTATACTAAAAATCAGATTATTTGCATGTGATTTGTAAGAATAATTTAAGGTATTTTTTATTAAATAAGAAGAAGTTTTTACTTTTTTTGAATATTATTTTCTCTTTTTGTTTTTATTCTAGAGGCTTTAGCTGACAAGTTTCTTATATAATAGAGCTTTGCACGGTTAACAATTCCGTAATTTATTACTTCTATTTTTTCACATAAAGGCGAATGAATAGAAAAAGTTCGTTCTACTCCTGTCCCGGAATAAACTTTTCTTACTGTGAAAGTTTCAGAAATACCGCTTCCTTGACGTTTAATAACTACGCCTTGAAACGTTTGGATTCTTTTTTTATCATTGCTACTATCAACTTGGATAAAAACTTTTACTGTATCTCCTGCTTTGAAATTATCATTTTTTTTATAATTATTTTTGCTAGCAAAATCCAGTAATTCTTTTTCTTTTAAAACCATTTTATTTTTTCCGTTATTCCTTTTTTATATTTTTATTATCGAAAAATGCAGGTTAATAAATTGTTGTGATTGTTTGACTATTATTATTCGCTTATTTTTTCTCTAGCTATCTTTTTTAATTTCTTCTAATATTTTTTTCATATTTTCGCTTAATTTGATTCTTTTTAAAAGCTCTGGTCTTTTAATAAAAGTGTTTCTCAGACTTTCCTTTTCTTTCCATTTAATAATTTTTTTATGATCTCCAGATAAAAGCACTTCAGGAACTTTTTGATTTTTATAATTCTGTGGTCTAGTATATTGGGGATATTTAAGTAGCCCATTTTGGTGTGAATCATTTAAATAAGATTCTTTTTTTATTACTCCAGGTGTTAATCTAATAATGGTATCCATAACGACCATAGCTGCAATTTCGCCACCAGTTAAAATATAGTCCCCTATAGAAATTTCTTCGTCAACATAATTTAAAATTCTTGCATCTACTCCTTCGTAATTACCACATAAAATTACTAAATGGTTTAATTTTTGTACATATTCGTAAGCTTTTTTTTGGTTTAATAAAATTCCTTGAGGAGATAATAGAATTATTCTACTCTTAGTAGTGGTTTTTATTTTTTGGAGACAATCATATAAAGGAGGAAAAGTTAACAACATACCAACATCTCCGCTATAAGGTCTATCGTCTATTTGATTATGTTTATTTTGGCTATATTTTCTTAAATCATGAATGTTTATTTTAACTTTTTTTTGTATTTGAGCTCTTTTAACAATAGAATTATTTAAAAAAATGTCAAAAAAATAAGGGAAAATTGTGATAATATCGAAATTCATTTTCATAATTTTTCATTATCCTCTAGGATTTTTTAAGTTTTAAGTGTGATAAAGGAAAAGTAAACCGCATTAAAATAATATAAGTTGTTACTATTCAAGACTATTCAAGAGAATAATAGAAAATTAAGAAGGCTTATGAAGAAAGAAAATGTGCTCAAGTAATAAATATTTATAACTATTTTTGATTTTTAAATTTTTTATATAATTTTTTTACAATTGTAGTTGGTTGGCCACCTACTGAAATCCATTTTTCTATTTTAGTTGTATTCAGGTTTGATGAATCGCGTAGCGGTGCATAACTACCTAAAATTTCTAGAAATTTGCCGTCTCTTTTATTTCTAGAATTAGCAGCTACTATGCGATAAAAAGGTTTTTTATGAGAACCTAAAAGTTGTAAACGTATTTTAACTGACATTTCTCTGCTCCAGACTGTGTGTTTTCGTGTTTTTTATATTTAAATACGATAATTAACTCACCTTGCTAAATTATAAAATAAAAAACAATTGCTGTCAATCTCTTATAAAGAATTTTTATTTTAAGATAAAAATAGTTAAGTTTTCGCAATTAACTATCTTGTAATCGATTTTGTTTTTGTAACTACTTTTGATTTATTATAAAAGTCGTAATACGACAATCTCTTTTTAAAAAATAAATAACTCCAATTAGTGTTTCGGTTTTTATACTATTATATTTAAACCATTATTTTACTCCATATGAATTCAGATATTAATATATTTCAATTTACTCTATATGGAGCGGTTAGATATTTAATAGTTGCAAAAAGGCTTTATCTTAGTTATAATAAAGGGGTATAATTTATGGCTAAGAATACGCTTTATCAAAAAACATGAGAATGAAATAAACAGTGTTATTTTTATGTTTGTGTTCGTACATGCAACACATTCGCTGTTATTAAACATTTTTAGGTCGTTGCTGTCATTACTAAATTTTTGCGTTAATCATAAACCTAGACTCTCGATTATTCTTAATTATTTTAAGCAAGAAGAAAGATTTAAATTTTTTGTTATTTCCATCTTTTTTAATTTAACTAGATAAAATAAAAGTTTGGTTTTACGTCGCTATTTTAACTCTGTATAGCGACAAAACAACGCAAAAAATATAGGAAATTTTCTCTATTTCATTTTTACTTTGTAAAGTATTATTTATAATATTGCTTTTTTTCAACGCTTACAACTAGCATATAACTAGCTATTTCTGTTTATTAGTTTTAGCAGATGCACAGATATTATCTGTCCTGACTACATTTATTACAGGTATGCTTCGTAAATAGGCAATTTATTTCTAAACTAAAGAAGTAAAAAAGATAGAAAGTCAAAAATTATTTTCTTACCAAACCTTTAATTAATATCAAATTATAAAACATACGAGAATTCTATTGAACAGATTTGCTTATCTTACTTAACAAAGTATACTAGTTTAGTGTAGTCTATTTTCAGCTTTGTAGAATTCTCTTTGCTGAATTTGAATTTCAGGCAAGCTCATTTTGCTTATCTTTATTTTTCTTTATGTTGCATTGTATTTATATTTTGATTTTAATTTTGGCATTAATTTTGGCATATTTAATACATGAAGAGAGTTTACCAAATAGATTTTTGAGTTAATGAAAGTTTTGCTTAATAAATTTACTAAGATAATTCTATGTTTAGTTTTTTATTAAGGTTTTTTATTAAGGTTTTTTATTAAGGTTTTTTATTAAGGTTTTTTATTAAGTACAAAATATAAAAAAGATTTGTATTAGAATTAAGTATTTTAAAATACACGAAAGGAAATTAAAATGAGTATTTCGTTCTCAGAATTAAAATTATTACCACAAATAGAAAATGCTTTATTAGATTTAAACTTTTCTAATCCTACAGATGTTCAATCACTAGTGATACCTGAAATGATTAAAGGTTATGATATTGTTGTGCAGTCACAAACAGGAACTGGAAAAACCTTTGCTTTTGCTATTCCAACAATAGCAAAAATTGACCCTCGTGTTAAAGAGGTTCAATCTTTAATATTATGTCCAACAAGAGAATTAGCTTTACAAGTTTTTAACGAAATTAATAAGTTGCTGAAATTTTATTCAGAGATAAAAACAGCAGTTATTTATGGTGGAGAATCTTATACTCAACAATTTCAGGCTTTAGAAGCAAAACCGCATATTATTATTGCTACTCCTGGAAGAATTATAGATCTTCTCCAAAGGAAAAGAGTTAATTTATCTACTGTTAAGATTTTAATTTTTGATGAAGCCGATGAAATGTTGAAAATGGGATTTCAAGAAGCTGTAGAGACTATTTTAGAAAAAATACCTAAAAATAGACAAACAGCTTTATTTTCAGCTACTATGCCTGCTTCTATTAAACAGATAACATTGAAGTATCAAAATAATCCTAAAATATTGAAAACTTTGCAAAAAAATATTGCAGTAACATCTATCGAACAATTTTATTTCATAGTTAAAGAATTAGATAAAAATAAACTTTTGGTTCGTTTATTAGATTATGAAAATCCTGACTCAGTAATTATTTTTGCCAATACTAAAAGGACTGTAGATAATATCCTTTCTCATTTGCAAAGCAAAGGTTTTTTAGTAGATGCTATTCACGGAGATTTAAAACAAAAACAAAGACAATATGTCATGAATAATTTTAGGAAGAAACATACTAGAATTTTAGTTGCTACTGACGTTGCTGCTAGAGGGTTAGATATTACAGATATTAAAATGGTTATCAACTATGACTTATCCTATGATGAAGAAGTTTATGTTCACAGAATCGGGAGAACAGGAAGAGCAGGAAAATCAGGAGTTTCTTACAGTTTTGTTAATGTAAAACAAATGATGCAATTGAAGAAATTAGAAAGTTATTTAAAGGAAAAATTAATTTTTGTTAGTGTGCCAACTATAGAGGAAATTTATAATAGACAAAATCAATTTTTTCAAAATAAAGTAATCAACTTAATAGAAGCAAAAATTCAAGAAAATCCAAAAGAAAATGTTCTAGCAGATAGTTTGTTACAAAAATATGAAGCAAAAAAAATTATTTCTGGTTTATTACAATATTTAATGCCTGAAAAAAGACAATATGAGGATATAATGACTCCAAGAACTTTTAGTAATGTTTCTTATCATAGTAATTATAAAGGAAGTTCTGTTAGTAAAATTAAAAAAAGTTTTGATGATTATAACAAATTTCGAAAGCCTGACATGACTAAATTAGTAATTAATTTGGGGAAAGAAGATGGTATTAATCCTTCTATATTTTTAAAAATAATGAGTGAAAAATTTAATATCTACAGTAAAAATATTGGCAATATTAAACATCTTGGTGATAAGACTATTTTTGAAATCTCAAATCGTTTTCTTTTACAAGTTAAAACCAAAAATAACATTTATTTAGGGGAAAAACTTTTAAAAGTTTCAAGTCACCAGTAAATTTTTAGTGAACAACTGGAGCTTGATTTGATAAACAATAATTTTTATTATTTTATGAACTGTATACAAATGAACAATAAAACAAATTTTTTTGATAAGAATCTGTTTTCCCATTTAAGAATGTAAATAGTTTAACAATTCAAATTAAGCTTTCCTTTTAGTTTTAATATAAATAAATTTTTTATAAAAATTTTTATATAAAGATTTTAAAATTTCAATTTTCTGTTTGTACAACATGGTGTAATTATATTTTATCATTCTATCTCAACATTAACAGAAAATGTTATTGACTTTTAGCTATGAATATTGTTAAAATGATAGGCACTAAAAGTATTTGCTATGATTTTTGTGTTTATATTCTAAATTAGATATTTTTCCGTTGTTGTTTTGTTTTATAGTCGGAAATTTTACAATTTGATATTTTAAAATGTAATTTTTAATTTTATTAAAGTTTAAGATCCAGTTAATTGTAAGGCCCGTTGGAGAAACGGTTAACTCACATGCCTTTCACGCATGCATTCACGGGTTCGAATCCCGTACGGGTCACCAATTTATTATGTTTAGGAGCACCCATAGCTCAACTGGATAGAGTATCTGACTACGAAGGGCGCTAGTTCGGGCGTAAATGAAAGAGGATTAAGGCACCTCGTTCCTCATGATAATGGGAAGAAGTAACGGATTAACCTGAGTTTGAAAAAACAAAAGGGACCAAAGCATATCCGTAAAGTGATT
>NZ_JAOSID010000006.1 GCF_030588185.1 Candidatus Phytoplasma melaleucae
ATTAAATTTTAAAATAGATTTTTTAGTGTTTGTTATTGCAAAAACGTACATTTCGATTAAACTATGAATGCAACAAATATAACAAATAATATTGCTTAGATTTAATATTTTTTTGAGAAACTCATTTGTAATAAATAAAAACAAAAATAAACCACAAGAAATAAAAAGAAAAAGAATACTTTCAATAAAAAATAAACATTTCGCAAACCCCGAATTCTTTTTAAAATCAGGGAAAACAAAATAATAAGTTATCAACAATAATAAACAACCTAGTAAAATATTACTTATTTTAATTTCTCTAAATTGAAAGAAATCTGGCCATAAACAAGATAAAGAACCTAACAAAAAAAGAATGGATGCAAAGAAATCTCCCAAAATTTTCTTTTTTATCATCACTTTTTGATTACTCATATTTCAAAACCTCTTTTTTTACTTAAATATAAATCACTTATTAGCTAATTTTTCTTCAAGTAAACGAACTAATTCTGCTTTTCTTAACTTAGAAATGTTTTCTATTTGGTGTTTTTTCGCTAGTTCTTTTAAATCAACCAAAAGCATCTTTGCTAAAATTAAATTATTTTCTTCGTTTGGTGTGTTTTTAAGTGTTACATGTTCATAAGTTTTTTCACCTATCGGTTGAAATGCTGCTATATTATCTAATTTTTCTCGCTGTAATGCGCTTTGCAATTTCGGTTCTTCTTGTTTAACTAAATTTTTTTCGGGTAATAAATTTTGTTTAGCTAATTCTACGTAACTTTGAAACATTTCTGGTTCTTTAAAAGCCATATCTGATAAAATTTTACGGTTAACTACTATCCCTGCTAAAGAAAGACCATGTATAAAACGCGAATATTTAATATTATAATTAAAACAACCAGCGTTAATTCTTCTAATCCATAGTTGACGCCAATCTCTTTTATTCCTTTTACGTCCTATATATGAATGTTGCCAAGCGCGCATAACTTGTTCATGAGCTGTTTTGTAAAGAGTACTCTTGGAACCAACATATCCTTTAGCTAATTTTAATATTTTCTTACGACGCTGGTGTCTAGCAACAACAAAATTTGTTTTAACCATTTTGCCCCCTCTTTCTTTTGACTAACATTTTTTATAAATTTTTATAATTTAAAGAAGATGTTTGACACGTTTAAAATCCGAAGGATCTACTTTAACAATTCCTCTTAGTTGTCTGTTCTGCTTGGTAGTTTTAGAACCTGCCAAATGATTCTTAAAAGCATGTCTTCTTAACCAAAGCCCCGAACTAGTTATTTTAATTCTTTTTTTTAAACCCTTATGGATCTTTTTCTTGTTCATATTACCTTCTTTGCTGTTTATATTTTGTTTATGTGTCGCTTTTTATCGCATTATAAAAATATATTTTTATGTTTTTTTAGTCAAAAGTGACGATAAAAGAGCAATCATTTGATTGCCTTCCAGTTTCGGTGAAATATCAATTTTAGATACATTTTTTAACTCAGATATTATCTGCTGCAAGATATTTTGCCCTAAAGAAGAATGAACTATCATTCTACCTGGAAAAAATATAGTAATTTTCACCTTATCGCCTTTTGTTAGCCAATTATAAGCTTTTTTAATTTTGATTTTTAGATCATTATTATGAATATTCGGGCTAACACGAATGTTTTTAACAACAATGGTATTTTGTTTTTTTTTAAGCTTTTTCATTTTTTTTTGTTGTTCATAATAAAACTGAGAATAATTAACTAAACGTACTACTTTAGGAACCCCATTAGCATTAATTAAAACAAAATCTTTTTCTTTTGCATTAGCTAACTGAAATATTTCTGCCTTTCCTAAAATACCTAATTTGCTTCCGTCTTCGTCAATTACTAAATAATCACCTTCAGGAATTCTATCATTGTGTAAAATATTGATTTTTAAATTTTCTTTTTTATTTTTCTTCTGTTTGATAATTAAATTATCTCCTTTGTAACATAAATATTTATTTAGATATTACTAATTGCACTCAAAATTTACTCAAATAAGCAAAAACCACTTGAACCAAATATACTCTTCACAAATTGATAAACTTTTACCCTAAAATTTTTCTTCAAACATAAACTAACAATAATTATACAATAAAAAAGGCATTTGTCAATTAATTTTTCTCACATTTTACAATAAACACATCAGTAAGTAAAAGAAATTTAAAATAAATAAAAAAAAGACTATAAAGTCTTTTTTTCAAGAATTTAATTAAATTCATTACTCAATAATTTTGGTCACAATGCCAGATCCGACAGTAATATTACTTTCGCGAAAAGAAAACTTATTCCCTACTTCCAACGGAATAGGACGTATTAATTCAATACGAACATCTACTTGGTCACCAGGCATTACAATTGCATTTTCTTCTTTTAAGACTATAATAGTTCCAGTTACATCTAGTGTCATTAAAAAAAATTGTGGTTTATATCTATTGCTAGTAAAAGGAGTTGATCTGCCATTTTCTTCAGCTGAACGAACATAAATCGTAGCTTCAAATTTAGAATAAACTTTTAAAGAATTAGGTTTTGCTATAACTTGTCCACGTTCTACTTCAGTATGTGATATACCTCTTAACAAAATACCTACATTATCTCCAGCTTGTGCTATTTCTAGTTCCTTATGAAACATTTGTATTTCAACAACTACAGACATTTTCGCATCTGGTTTAAATCCTATAATAGAAACTTCATCTCCTTTTTTTACTGTCCCTCTTTCAATACGACCAGTAACTACTGTACCTCTACCTCCGATCATATTCACTTCTTGAATAGGCATCAAAAAAGGTTTTTCATTATCACGAACAGGATCCGGTATATTATCTAGACTATCTAATAATTCTTGTATTTTATTAAGATAATCTTGGTCTTGTTCTAATGCTTTCAAAGCAGAACCATAAATCATCGCAGTTGTTTTCGAATCAAAACCATATTTGTCCAACTCGTCTTTCACTTCGTCTGCTAAAAGAGGTAAGTAATCCATATCTACCATATCACATTTATTAAAAAAAACGACTAAATGAGAAATACCTACTTGTTTAGCTAACAAAAGATGCTCTGAAGTTTGAGGCATAATACCATCTGCAGCAGAGATCACTAAAATAGCTGCGTCCATCTGGGCTGCGCCCGTAATCATATTTTTAACATAATCACGATGACCTGGACAATCAACATGAGCATAATGTCTTTTAACTGTTTCATATTCCACATGCGAAGAAGAAATAGTGATACCACGTTTTTTTTCTTCGGCTGTCTTATCGATTTCTCCATAAGCTTTTTGTTCTGCTAACCCTTTTTGCGCTAAATAATGAGTAATTGCTGAAGTTAGAGTAGTCTTCCCATGATCCACATGGCCGATCGTACCTATATTCATATGCGATTTATTTCTTGTAAATTTTATAGCCATTTTTGTTAAAATCTCCTTTTTTTTATTAACTTTTCATTGAATATTATAAATATTTTTTGTAAACATTATTATAATCATCATAATGTATTTTATTTCACAACTCGTTTTTGAATAATATTGTCTGCAATATGATTAGGTATTTTTTCATATCTTGCAAATTGCATGGTAAAATTAGCTCTACCTTGGGTATTAGAACGTAAACTAGTAGCATAACCAAACATTTCTGATAAAGGTACTAAAGCTCTAATAACCACCGCATTTTCGCGATTTTCTTGTGTTTCTAGTCTGCCTCTACGAGAAGTCAAATCTCCAATTACATTACCGATATAATCAATTGGTGTTATTACTTCTACATTCATAATAGGTTCTAAAATTACAACAACGCCACTATCTTTAATCTGATTTAGAGCCTTACTAGCAGCTGATTTAAAAGCCATTTCTGATGAATCTACTTCATGATACTCACCACCAAATAATGTAGCTTTTATATCTATAAAAGGGTAACCGGCAATCACACCAGCAGCTAAAGCCTGTTCTAAACCTTTTTTAATTGCTGGAATATAAACGTTCGGAATAGTGCCCCCTACAATTTTATCTATAAATTCGAATCCTTTATTTGGATTAGGTTCAAAAAGAATCTTAACACGACCAAATTGACCATGTCCACCGCTTTGATGTATATAAGCGCCTTCTGCTTCAACTTTTTCCACTAAAGTTTCTCTGTAAGCTACCTGTGGTTTAGACACATTCACTTGTATATTAAATTCTCTTCTCAAACGATCAACAATAATTTCAAGATGTAATTCGCCCATACCAGCAATAATAGTTTGACCTGATTCTTTATCTATTTGAATTTTAAAAGTAGGATCCTCCTCTGCTAATTTACCTAAAGCAAAAATTATCTTATCTTGATCTTGTTTAGTCTTAGGCTCTATTGCCATTTTAATAACCGGTTCAGGAAAATTCATCGATTCTAAAACAATAAAATCATTTGCATTTGTTAAAGTATGGCCAGTAATAGTGTTCTTTAACCCTATAACAGCCACAATATCTCCGGCATATGCTTCTTGAATTTCTTCTTTGCTATTAGCATGCATACGTACTAAACGTGATACACGTTCCTTAACATTTTTTGTATTATTAAAAACATAAGATCCTGTTTTTAGATGACCGCAATAAACTCTTATGAAAGTTAGACGTCCTATAAAAGAATCCATCATAATTTTAAAAGCTAAAGCAGTAAAAGGTTCATTATCAGAAATTTCACGTATCATAACATTGCCATTGACATCATACCCCACTACAGCCTCAACATCCGACGGGGAAGGTAAATAATCAATAACAGCGTCTAGGAGTTTTAAAACTCCTTTATTTTTAAAAGCAGAACCACATAAAACAGGAAAGAAATTAGCTTTTAAAGTTGCTCTTCTTAAAATTTTTTTTAATATATCAGCAGATACAGCGCTTTCTCCTGATTCTAAAAGTAAATTCATTAACTCATCGTCTAACAAAGATAACTTTTCTACAAGTTCTTGTCTTTTAGCTAAAACTAAATCTTGCAGATCTTTAGGTATATCTATTTTTGTAGTATTTTCTAGAGAAGAATCATCATATTTCCAAGCTACCATTTCTATTAAATCTATAATACCTCTAAAATTATTTTCACTACCAATAGGCCATTGAATAGCACAAGCTGCAACACCTAATCTTTGGCGTAAGGTTTGAATAGCATAACCAAAATCTGCTCCTATTTTATCCATTTTATTAACAAAAACAATTCTAGGAACTTTATATTCAGTAGCTTGACGCCAAACATTTTCAGTTTGTGGTTCCACCCCTGCCTGTGCATCTATAATAGCAACAGCCCCATCTAAAACTCTTAAAGCGCGGTTCACTTCCGATGAAAAATCAATATGGCCAGGAGTATCAATAATATGTATTTTATGATTTTGCCAAAAAATTGTAGTAGCAGCTGATGTTATTGTTATGCCTCTTTCTTGTTCTTGTTCCATCCAATCCATTTGAGAAGCACCGTCATGAGTTTCCCCTGTTTTATGAATCTTTCCAGTGTAAAATAACATTCTCTCAGTGGTAGTTGTTTTTCCAGCGTCAATATGAGCCATAATACCAATATTACGTATTTTTTCTAATGCAAATTCGCGTCCCATTATTTTTTATCCTTAATTTCATGAATTTATTTTACCAACGATAATGAGCAAAAGTTCTATTAGCTTCAGCCATGCGATGTGTATCTTCTCTTTTTTTCACCGCAGTTCCTGTTCCAGAAGCAGCTTCAATAATTTCTTTAGCTAGTTTTTCTTTCATACTTTTTTCATTACGTTTTTGAGCATATTGTATTAACCACTTTAATCCTAAAGACTGACGTCTCTCAGCGTTAACTTCTGAAGGTACCTGATATTTCTGGCTCCCTATAGTACGTACACGTACTTCTAAAATAGGCATAACATTGTTTAAAGCCTTATTAAAGACATCAATCGGATCTTGTTTAGTAATGGATTTTACTTGTTCTAATGCGCTATATAAAATTGTTCGAGCAATACTCTTCTTCCCATCTCTCATAATAGTATTAATTGTTTTTGTAACAAGTTTAGAATTATAAACGGGATCTAAAGAGACATCTCTAATTTGACACTTTTTCTTACGAGACATAAAACTACACCTTAACTTCTTTATAATGCAAAACTATCATTCTAAATTTTTTTACCTTTTTATTTCATTTTTTTAGCACCATATCTTGAACGAGCCTGTTTTCTGTTCGAAACACCTGCAGTATCTAAAGAACCTCTAATGATCTGATAACGAACTCCAGGTAAATCTTTGACTCTTCCTCCGCGTACCAAAACAACGCTATGTTCTTGTAAGTTATGACCTATTCCAGGAATATAAGCTGTTACTTCCGCGCGATTACTTAAACGTACTCTGGCAACTTTTCTTAAAGCTGAATTAGGTTTTTTCGGAGTAGTAGTATAAACTTTCATACAAACACCTGATTTTTGAGGCGAATTAGATTTTTTAAATCTATGTTTCAAAGAATTAAAAATACTGTTTAAAGCAGGAGATTTTGTTTTAATATTTTTTTTAACTCTTTTTTTTTTGATTAATTGAGAAATAGTAGGCATTAAAATAGAATCCTTCTTTGAAATTTTTGTAAAATCAAAACAATTTAGATAACATAAGACAGCTTAAATTTTATCTTTTTTTAAAACAAAAGTCAATATTAAGAAATTTATTCTAAACATCCAAAATTATATCAATCCTTCGGAAACCCAAGATAACAACATTTATTAACAATTCAAAATTATTTATTCTTGTCTTTATTAATAGGATATTCAAAAAAAGAATGTTTTAAAATACCTGTTCCTGCTGGAATCAAGCCGCCTAAAATAACGTTTTCTTTAAGTCCTAATAACCTATCTTTTTGTCCCTTAATAGTGGCATCAATTAAAATTTTAGTTGTTTCTTGAAAAGAAGCAGCAGAAAGCAAAGAATCACTTTTTAATGAAGATCTAGTAATACCTAATAATACTGGGCGCCCGACTGCTAATCTCTTATTCTGTTGTATCATTTTCATATTAACTTTTTTAAATTCAGTTGCAGGAACTTCTATTCCGGGTAAAAAATGGCTATCACCTTCAAAAATAACAAGAATTTGTTTAAACATTTGACGAATAATAATTTCAATATGTTTATCACTAATAAACACACTTTGAGCTTGATAAACTTGTTGTACTTCTTCTAATATATATTGTTGTGTTTTTTCGGTGCTAGTTATTCTTAATAACTCTTTTAAATCAATAGAACCAGAAGTTAATCTTTGACCTGCTTCTACATGCATATTCTGATGCACTAGAATATCCACGTTAGAATCCACTTGGTAATTATATTCTTTTTCTGATTGTAAATCAGGGATAATAATAATTTCGAATAAATATGAATTAATATTTTTGATATCTTTCACAATCCCATTACATTCACTTATAATAGATTTACCTTTAGGTTTTCTAGCTTCAAATAATTCTTGAATACGAGGCAGACCTTGAGTAATATCTGAAACAGAAAGAACTCCTCCAGTGTGAAAAGTTCTCATAGTTAATTGAGTACCAGGTTCTCCGATAGATTGAGCTGCAATTACACCAACTGATTCGCCTATTTCAACATCTTTATTAGTTGCTAAATTCAGTCCATAACATTTAGTACAAATACCATACCCGCAATTACAAGTTAAGACACTTCGTACTTTAATACTGGAAAAATTAGCTTCAATAATCTTTTCTGCTATTTCCCTATTAATAAGCTCATTTTGTCTTACTATTATTTCCCCTGTATTAGATTCAACAACATCTTGAGCTGCAAAACGACCAAAAAGACGTTGTTTTAAAGAAATAATTTCTTTACCATCTTTGTATATAGCTGAAATATCAATACCTTTATCACTTTGACAATCATTTTTCATAACAATAACATCTTGAGCAACATCCACCAATCTACGAGTTAAATAACCTGATTCAGCAGTTTTTAAAGCAGTATCAGTAGAAACTTTCCGAGCTCCATGAGTAGAAATAAAAAATTCATGAACTGTTAACCCTTCCTTAAAAGAAGATTTCACAGGAATTTCAAGTTGATTATTGGTAGGACTATGCATTAATCCTCTCATGCCAGATAATTGGGAAAAATTAGAAGCATTACCACGAGCGCCGCTATCACTTATCATAAATAAATGATTATCTCTATCAAATTCCTTCATTAATCCTTCTTGGATTTTATCACGCACATTTTTCCATTCTTGAATAACTAAACTTTTTTTCTCGGAAATAGTCAAAAAACCATTATCATACCATTTTTCGATCTCAATAATTTTATTCTCAACTTGTTCTAGTAATTCTTGTTTTTTTGAATGAACATTAATATCGGAATGCGCGATAGTAATTCCTGACATAGTTGAATATTTAAAACCTAAATCTTTAATATCATCTAACATTTTAGCAGTTTCTGTAATATTACTTCTTTTAAAAACACGATCAATAATCATCGAAAGAAAACGTTTTTTAAAAGGTTCTGTAAGCGGAATATTACTTAAAAATGTATTTATATTGGCCCCTCTAGATATGAAATAAATATCAGGGGTTTGAATCTCTAGATTAAGTAAAGTAGGTTCTTGAAGATAAGGGAAGTCAGAAGGCAAAATATTATTAAAAATTAATTTACCTAAAGTTGTAACTAAATATTTTTCTTTTTGTTCTGGAGTAAAATAAGAATTCACATGAGAAGTTTTTACTAAAATTCTTGTGTGAAGAGCGATTTCTTTATTATAAAAAGCTAATTCAGCCTCTTGTAAATCATTGAATAATTTTCCTTCATTACGATGTCTATATTGATGTTCTTTATTTCTCTTATCTGCGTTATAACCTTTTAATACACGATTTTTATTTTCTTCAATAGTTAAATAATAATTACCTAAAACCATATCTTGAGACGGCGATAATACAGGACTTCCATTTTTAGGATCTAAAATATTATTTGAAGATAACATTAATAAACGAGCTTCAGCTTGAGCTTCTAACGAAAGAGGTACATAAACTGCCATTTGATCGCCATCAAAATCAGCATTAAAAGCTAAAGTAACTAAAGGATGTAACCTAATCGCTTTTCCATCAATTAATTTTGGTTCAAAAGCTTGTATTCCTAAACGATGTAAAGTTGGGGCTCTATTTAATAAAACAGGGTGTTCTTTAACTACCTCTTCTAACACATTCCAAACATGTTCATTCATTTTTTCATATAAGACATTAGCACTTTTTTTATCAATCCCTTTAGCTTCTTGTAATTTATTTAAAACAAAAGGTTTAAACAAAATTATGGCCATTTGTCTTGGAATACCACACTGATAAAGTTTCAAATCTGGTCCCACAATGATAACAGAGCGGCCTGAATAATCTACTCTTTTCCCTAAAAGATTTTGTCGAAAACGACCTTGTTTCCCTCTTAACATTTCAGATAAAGATTTTAATGGTTTATTTCTTTCAATATTAGAATTATTTTTTTTACTTGACTTAGCATTATCAAATAAAGCATCAACAGCCTCTTGTAACATTCTTTTCTCGTTTTTAATAATTAATCTCGGGGCGTTTTGTTTAATTTGTTTTTTTAGACGATTATTACGATTTAAAATTCTTCTATATAAATCATTCACATCAGCGGCTGCGAAACGAATACCATGTTCTAAGGGGACTATGGGTCTTAAATTAGGAGGAATAACATTAATAGCTTCAAGAACGATCCATTCTGGTTTATTATCAGATTGTTCTAAAGCTTCAATCATTTCTAATCTTTTAACAACTACATCTCTTTTTTGTTTAGATAAATATTTTAAACTTTCTCTTAACTCTTGAACAGTTTCTCTCAGGTTTAAATTTTGTAATAATGTTTTAATAGCTTCAGCTCCAGTTAAAGCTTCAAAAGAATCACCATAACGATCTAAACATTGACTATATTCAATCTCGGTTATAATTTGGTTTTTGAGTAAATGAGTACTACCAGAATTAATTACAATATAAGAAACATAATAAACTATTTCAGATAATTCCTTAGCCTTAATTCCTAGCAAAATGGCTAATCTACTTGGCAGACTATTGAGAAACCAAGTATGTACTACAGGTGCAGCTAAATTAATATGACCCATTCTTTCTCGTCTCACAATTTGTTCTGTAATTTCAACACCACACTTAGAACATATCTGTCCTTTTTTTAATGTTTGTTTTTTGGAACAAATACATTGTAAATCTTGAACAGGCCCAAAAATTATAGGACAAAAAAGTCCTCCTATTTCTGGTTTAGCAGTGCGATAATTAATAGTTTCATAATTAATAACTTCTCCATAAGATCTTTGTCTTATCTCATGCGGAGAAGATAAGCGAATTTTAAAATAATCATATTCACGATTACCATATTCTTTGGTAAACGAACTTTTTATTTTACATTCTTCATCTGACAAATTCATTTGCGTAGTTATTCTCTGCTCTGTTTCATGAGTAAATTCCTGTAATTTTTTCTCATCCCAATTAATATGATACAAAATAAAAAGATTTTTAATTTCTGTCAAATTTACAGGTTTATCTTGGAATAATTGCAATAGTAAAGCTTTGTCCATTTGCATAAGAGATTGACAATCTGTAATATTGTTGTTAAATAAAATATTAATAGTATCTCTGTTTAGATTTAAATTATTTAAAGGTTGAGGCAAAAAATGTTTTTGCAAAATAAGCGATAAAACTTCTGCAAAAGTTTCTTTCGTTAACAAAGATTTTAAATCATTTAAAGTGTAATTATTAAAATCTAATAAAATATTGATACCTATTAATTTAAGGTTTTTTATAATTTCGCTAGAAAGAGAAAGATCTTCGATTTTTATATTTAATACCATTGCTTAATAATTTTTCTCCTTGTTATTATTAACTAAAGAGCGGTTAACTTGATTTTCTTTAGTATCTGATTTAATTAACTCTACATGTAACCCTAAAGCTTGCAATTCTTTTGTAAAAACTCTAAAGCTTTCAGGAATGGAAGGTTTAGGAAGCGGAAGACCATTTACGATAGCATTATACGTTTTATTACGACCTATAATATCATCGCTCTTAACAGTTAAAATTTCTTGTAGAGTGTTAGCAGCACCATAAGATAATAGACTCCATACTTCCATTTCGCCCATTCTTTGTCCACCTAAAAAATTTCTCCCACTGCCTGGTTGTTGTAAAATCAACGTATAAGATCCTACATTCCTAGCATGTATTTTATCTTCTACCATATGAGATAATTTAAGCATATATAACACACCTACAGATACGGGGTTATCGTAAGGCTCGCCAGTTTTTCCGTCATATAGAGTAACTTTGCCGTCTGGAGATAAATTAGCTTCTTTCATGATATCTTGCAAATCTTCATTATTAACCCCATCTAAAACTGGAGTTGTGACTTTAATGCCCAATTTTTTAGCAGCAATTCCTAAATGCATCTCTAAAATTTGTCCAATGTTCATTCTACTTGGAACACCTAAAGGGTTTAAAATAACATCTATAGGAGTGCCATCAGACATATAAGGCATGTCTGCTTTAGCAGCGATACAAGAAATAACTCCTTTATTGCCATGACGACCTGCTATTTTATCTCCTTCTTTAATTTTTCTCTTCTTGACAATGTAAACTTTCACAATTTCATTAACTCCTGGAGTGGATATAACATCACCATTTTGAACAGAAAAATACTGTACACTTTGAACAATACCACTTTCACCAAAAGGCATTCTCAAAGAAGCATCTTTATAATCACGAGCCTTTTCGCCGATAATAGTTTGAATTAATTTTTCGTAAGGAGTATTTTCCACTGATCCTTGAGGAATTATAACAATTTTGCCTACCAAATAATCTCCTTCATTAACTTCTGAACCAGGTATAATAATACCCCTAGAATCTAAATTTTTAATCGATTCAGCACTTACATTTGGAATTTCACGAGTGATTTCTTCTTTACCTGCCCCTTTTTTTAACTCTCTTACCTGTATTTCGTATTTATTAATATGAACAGATGTGTAGATATCTTCTTGAACTAATCTTTCCGATATAATAACAGCATCTTCATAATTATAACCATCCCAGGTCATAAAAGCCACCGTTACATTTTTTCCTAAAGCTAATTCGCCTTTATCAGTAGAAGGTCCATCAGCGATAATATCACCTTTAGCAACATATTCCCCTTGATTAACAATAGGTTTTTGTAAAATTAAAGTGTCCTGATTAGATTTGGTAAAGGTAGTTAATTTATAGGTAACTTCATTGCCGTTATTTTCTTGAATAATTATTTTTATAGCATCAACATAAATTACACGCCCACTTTCGTTTGCTGCTATTACGCATCCAGAATCTTTCACTATGCGATGTTCGATACCAGTAGCTACAATAGGAGATTCAGAAACCAAAAGCGGTAAAGCTTGACGTTGCATATTAGCACCCATTAAAGCTCTAGAAGCATCATTATGCTCCAAAAAAGGAATAGAAGCAGTAGCAACAGAAACTATTTGTTTCGGCGAAACATCTATATAATCTACCTGACAAGCATCATAAAGTCCTATTTCTCCGTTCTTTCTAGCAATAACTTTTTTATGTTGAAAAACATTATTTTCATCTAATAAAGTTGAAGCCGAAGCAATAATCTTTTCTTCTTCTTGGATAGAAGTTAAATATTCATAGTCATTAGAAACCACAGTTATGCCATTTTTATGAATAATTTTAAAAAAAGGGGTTTTAATAAATCCATACTTATCTACTTGAGCATAAGTAGCTAAAGAACAAATTAAACCAATGGAAGGCCCTTCCGGAGTTTCAATAGGACATAGTCTTCCATAGTAAGAATCATTTACATCTCTAAGTTCTACTCCGGCGCGATCACGATCAATTCCGCCTGTACCCAGAGCAGAAATTCTTCTCTTCTGAGTTATAATAGCCAAAGGGTTAATTTGATCCATAAAATGAGATAATCGCGAACTACAAAAAAAAGTTTTAATGGCCATAGAAAGCGAAGAAAAATTAAATAATCCTCCGGGGGTAACACTATCAAATTTACTAATAGACATTCTATCTTTAATACTTTTTTTAGTTTTGTTTAAACCTACACGTAATTGATTTTTTAGTAACTCGCCAATTAAGCGCAATCTTCTATTACCTAAATAATCAATATCATCTATAAATCCAATATTATCATGAAGATTTAAATAATAACTTATACTAGCTATAATATCTGATAAAACAATATTTTTTGTTTTTTCTTCTTGATTATTACCAATAATTTTAACAATTTTTTTATTATTTTTATCGTCCAATATATAAACTTCTAAAAATTCATTTAAAACTTTTTTTTGATCTGATGTACATTTATAAGCATTTTTTTTATTAGAAAAATATTTCGCTATTTTATCTTCGATATTAGATCTATTTTGATTTAGAAAATCTATAACGTCATCATTTAATACTGTATCTGCTTCTACTAAGATTTCTCCTGTTTGTAAATTAAAAATATGATCCTTAATATACAGATTATCATCTGATTCGCTTTTTTTATATGTTAGTAAAACATCATTTGTTTTATTTTCTAAATGAAATTCTGAATTAACCAACTCTACTCGAAAATGCTCGCGCTTATTCTTTAATTGTTCAATAATGTTTCTAGTCAAAAAAGTTCCTTCAGACAATAAAATTTCACCTGTGACACAATTTTTTAAATCTTGAGCTAAAAAAGTATTTTCAACTCGGTTTAAAACATCTAACTTTTTATTCAACTTGTATCTTCCTACAAAAGATAAATCATATTTTTCACGATCAAATAATCTTGTTCGAATAAATTCTCGAGCAGCATTAGTAGGAACTTTTTCACCTTGGTGTAGTTTAGAATAAAGTTCCACAATAGCATCGCTAGAATTAGAATCATTATCCTTATGGAAACTTAAATTAAGAAGAGTATTATTGCCAAACACCATCTCAATTTCTTTTTGTGTATTAAAACCTAAAGCATGAATAAACTTAGTCAAGGGGATTTTTTTAGAACGATCTAATTTAGTATACAAAAGTTCTTTGTTGCTTTGCTCAAACTCTATCCAAGCTCCTCGAGTAGGAATAATTTGAGCCACAAAACGATGTTTATTAGCTTTATTATCAAACTTAGAAGTAAAATAAGCACCTGCAGAACGTACTATTTGTGAAACAACAACCCTTTCTGTTCCGTTAATCACAAAAGTGCCAGATGAAGTCATTAAAGGTAAATCAGTCATTAAAATACGAGCTGTCTTAGTTTGTTTTGTGAGAATATTTTCTAATGTCACTTTTAAAAATAATTCAGACCCATAAGTAAATCCTCTTTTTTTAGATTCTTGAACATCAAATTTAGGTTTTTCTAAACAAAAATCATTAAAATGTAATTTTAAATCTCCATTATAACTTTCAACGGGAAAAATATTTTCTAAAGAAGACTTAATCTCTGTATGTAAAAACAAATCAAAAGATTTCGTTTGAATATCTATTAAATTAGGCAAATCTAAATCATAATTTATTTTAGAATAATTACGACGTTCTACTTTTGTCCCATACTTAGTATTAAAATATTTTTTCATTTTTTTGAAGCTCCTGATACTTATTAATAAATCACTTAAGATTAGTATTCAAATTCAAGTAAAAATGTTTTGATAAACTTTTTTATTACTGTTTTTTTGTTACTTGAATAATATAAAAGCTTTCAGATAATAAAAAACCTAAGATTCTTTTGTCTCTCAGGTTTTTTATAATACATCTCTGCAAAATTACAATATCATCTTAAAAATATTATTCTAATTTGACTTCAGCTCCTGCTTCTACCAATTTCTTTTGAATATCTTCAGCTTCTTTGCGGCTAATTCCTTCTTTAATAACACGATTATTATTTTGTTCTTTATCCGATATTAGTTTGTTGGCTTGCATAACTTGGAGACCAGTAATTTGCATAACAGCCTTTATAACATTTATTTTCTTACTATCATCAAATTTTGTTACAATAACTTTAAATGTTTTTGTTTCTTGTTCGTCATTAGCTTCTGCCTGTTTAGAATTTGACTGAACAGACGATAAACTAGAAAGATCAATACCAAATTCTTCTTGCAAGCCATTTACTAACTCATTAATTTCTGATAAAGTCATTTTTTTTATAGCTTCAATGAAATCTTTTCTATTAAGTTTATCCATTTATAATACTCCTGCTTCTTTTTTTAAAATTTTTATTATAATTTTGTCTTATTATGATTTATTAAAACTAAAAACTATCTGAATAATAATTATTGTATTAGGATCTAAAAATCTTATAATTCTCTTTTTTGGTTTACTATAATCTTTAATAAGATTAACATTTTTTTGACAATAATCAACAAACTCGACATTAACATTACTAACAAATCTTTTCTTGAAGGCAAATTAGCTAACTCTTGAATCATAGTTGAGGAATAAATTTTATGTTCTACCAAACCAGAAGAAATTTTTAAATACTTATTAGTTTTAGTAAAGTGAGATAAAATCTTTAATGGCGCAATTATATCATCATTTTCACTCAATAATAAAGCCTTCGAATGCTTAAAATCAGCTAATTCGCTGTAATTAAAAGAATTCAAAGACCTTTTAATTATATTATTTGAAAATAACTTAATCATACAGCCTTCTAAACTTCTTAACTGTCGACGTAGTGTTTCTAAATCGCTCACTTTAAGTTTTTGATATTCAAATAAAACAACTAATTTTGATTTATTGATTAATTGGCATAATAAATCAACATTCTTAGTTTTTTGTTGAATAATAGGTTTTAACATATATTACGGATCCTTTTTTTTATTCAATTAACAGCAAGCAACACTAGACTAAAAAAATAATTTTCAATCATTTCAAAAATATTTTATGTTTTTGTACAATTATCTAATTGAAATACAATCGACTTTAATGCCTGGGGACATAGTTGAAGAAAGTGTTACATTTTTAATAAAGTTCCCCTTCACTGTTTTAGGTTTTATAGATAATAAATGTTCGTATAAAAATTTAAAATTATCTATTAGTTGATCTAGACTAAAAGAAACTTTTCCTAAAATAGTATGAAGATTCCCTGCTTTATCAGTTTTATATTCTATTCTGCCTTTTTTGATTTCTTGCACTATTTTAAAAATTTCATTAGTTACAGTTCCTAACTTAGGATTGGGCATTAGTCCTTTAGGCCCTAAAATACGCCCTAATTTAGATATACCTGACATTAATTCCGGAGTAGCTACTAAAACATCAAATTCTAACCAATTGGCAGTAATTTTATCAATTAAGTCTTGGTCACCGATATAATCAGCTTTAGCCTCCTTAGCTTCTTTGGCTTGCCCCCCTTTGGCCAAAACAGCTACTTTTAATTTTTTACCACTACCATGAGGCAAAACTAAAGCACCGCGAAGATTTTGTTCCAGCTGCTTAGTGTTTAAATTTAAAGCAAAATTACATTCTACAGTAGAATCAAATTGAGTAATTTGAGTTTTTTTTACCAATTCAATAGCATCAGTAAATGCATATAATTTGTGAAAATTAATCATCTGACACATAGATAAATACTTTTTACTTCTTTTCATAAATAACCTTAACCTTTTCTTTACATGACATAAACCATTTTTAAAAAACTAATATTATAAAGAATTGTAATCGTTATTCTTTTTCTACTGTAATTCCCATGTTAACAGCAGTACCTTCTATGATTTTAGAAGCATTTTCTAATGAATAAGCGTTCAAATCTGACATTTTTAATTTAGCTATGTCTCTTATTTGGTTGTACTTAATAATTGCTACTTTTATCTTTCCTGTATCAGAAGACCCTTTAGAAATGTTAACAGCTTTTTTTAAAAGATCACTAGCTGGCGGCGTTTTAAGAACAAAATCAAAACTTTTATCTTCATAAACAGAAATTACAACAGGAACTATAAAATCTTTTTTATCTTTAGTAGCTTCGTTAAAACGAGAACAAAAAGACGGAATATTAACTTGTGCTTGTCCTAGAGCTGGACCTACTGGGGGAGCTGGATTAGCTTTACCTGCAAGTATTTGTAATTTAACAGTTTTTACAATTTTTTTAGCCATTTTGACACCAATCTTTACTTCTTATAATTAGAATTTTACTATTATTATTTATATCAATTGAATAGGATAAAATACGTCAAATGATTTTTCAACAAATAATAACATTTAGAGATAAACTAAAAAAAACAAAATATCGAAAATTAAAACAATATCTAGGACATTATAACATAACTAGTGAACAAAAAAACAATTCAAAAAAGAAATTAATTAATTAATTTCTTTAAAAGAAGCAAAAGAAATTTCAATTGGAGTTGATCTTCCAAACAAATCAATTTCTACAATTATTTTATCTTGATCGTAATCAACAAATGATACTCTACCTTGTTGTCCAGTGAAAGAACCGTTAATAATCTCAATCTGACGATTAATTAAATAATCATAGTTAGGTTTAGCAATAACTCCTACTTTTAATAAAATAGGTTTTATTTCGTTCTCACTAAGAGGCGTAGGTATAGAACGTTTCCCTTTTTTCATAGAAGAACCTAAAAAACCAATCACTTTCGGAATACTTTTAACAATATACCAAGAATTATCAGTCATAACCATTTTAATAAAAATATACCCAGGATACATTTCTTTTAATTTTTCTTTTTCTTTTTTAAGACCATTACCTCCTCTTATTTTTAAATTTTTTTCTTTAGGACAAATCACTTGTAAAATCAAATTATGTGTTATACCACTACCATTAGAAATTCTTAATAAATCTTCTTTTACAGAATTTTCATAACCAGAATAAGTCTGAATAATATACCATTTAGCTTCACAATCATTATTTTTAGTTATTTCATCATTCATTATATTATGACCTTTTCGAATTTGTTCTTTTTTTATAAATACCATTATATGTCACCCTAAATAATTTAAATTGATTCTTATTCATAAATTTTAATATCTTTTTATTGTATATATTTTTTCAAATTTATAATATGATTTTCATAAAAATACTGACAAAAATTAAGAAACAAAATCAAAATTATCATAAAAATAAAAACTTGAATAATTTTAATTATAATTTGTTTTTTAGTAGGAAAACTAACCAAATGAACATTTTGAATAATTTTTTTTATAAAAGGAAAAAGCCCAAACAGAAAAACTATAACATCTAAAATCAACCCAATCTTATATAAACTACTATTCTCTGGATAACTATGAATTAAATCGCAAAAAAAACCCATATAAAAAATAGAAAAAATAATCAAAAAAATATTAACTACGCGATATTCTGTCTGAATTATGCGTAACAACGGATTTATGTTTTTTTCTTCTCTATTTTTATATACCATTAGAACCCCACCTCTTTTACCTGGATTATATTTATTTAGATTCCTCATGCAGAATATGTTTTTTACAATAAGAGCAATATTTTCTTAAAACTAAACGATTATTACGATTATGAGCATTTACGCGGTAATTACGACTTAAACAAACTACACATATTAAAGTATTTTTTCTAGCCATTACATAACCCTTTTCATGATATAAGAAATTATTAAATTGCATAAACATAAATTATATTAATTATTCTAACATACATTTCTTTAAAGAAAAGAAATATAAAATTATATGAAGAGTTTATACGAAGTTAACTCACATATAAAAGCTAAAAAGTATTATAGCTGCAGACACACTTACATTCAAGGAATTTATTTGACCTTTCATAGGAATTTTAGCTAATAAATCACAATTTTTTTTTAATAGAGGCCTTATACCCATGCCTTCATTCCCTAAAATAATTGCTAAAGACTTAGATTTGGGGATTTGGTTAAAACATAAATCAGCTTTAGCATCAGTGCCTATAATCATAATTCGGTACTGTTTTAATTGTAGAATAGTTTGATGCAAATTTTTCACTAAAAAAATATTTACATACTCTAAAGCACCACTAGATGTTTTTGCCACTGTGCCATTAATAAGAATTTGATTTCTTCTTCCTATAATTATACCATCAAAATCAGTTGCTTCAATAGTTCTTAAAATAGCACCGAAATTATGAGGATCATGTATTTCATCTAAAATTAAAAATTTTATATTATGAGATGAACGTTTCAAATAATCTGATAAATCACAATAAGAATAATCTTCTACTTCTGCAATAACTCCTTGATGGTTCTTATCTTTTGCTTTTTCATTTAATTGATGTTTGTTTAACAAGATATAACCAGAATAATTTTTTTGCAAAAAATTCAAAAAAGAAATATCTTTCATTTTAATGTCTATATACATTTTATAAATGTGTCTATTAGCTTTTATTGCTTCTTTTATTATATTTTTGCCATAAATTATCATTGCAAATAATCTTTCCTCGGATCTTCTTTACTTATTTACTTATTTTTCCAAGAATTAAATTCTGACAAAATCGTATTTTTGTAAATAAACCAAATAACCCCCCCAAAAATGAATGATAAATAATATAATAAAAAAATTGGAGATGAATAAATTATCTCTAACAAACTATGTAAACTAGACTTAAATACGTTTTTGGGCCAAAAAAAGAAATAACCTAGAAGACAAAAAAATAAAATCATAGAACTAAACAAGAGTATTTTAGATTTATTAAAAGGTAAACAATTTTTAAATAAAATATTTGCAAAAATAAAAGAAGTGATAAAAAACATGAAACAGGAAACTTGTTGATTTCTAGTTTGATTCATAGGAAATGCATATAATAAAAAAATATAGTGCAAACCAATAAACAAAGCATAAAATGATGATGCTTTTACAATACTTCTAATAAAATATGGATTTAATTTTTTATCATTTAGTTCAAAAGATAAGAAAAAAGAAGGAATGCCAATAAAAAAGATATCAATTAAATTGAATTGTAAAGGCGCAAATGGAAAAAACATATTGTTACGAAAAAACCAGTTATTAAATATAGTAACAACAGCTAGCAAAAAGGACAAAATACATTTAGTAAAAAAAGCAACCGCATTCTTTTCTAAATTGTTAATAACTCTTCTTCCTTCCGCCATAACTTGCGGTAGAGAAGCAAACTTAGAGTCTATTAATACCAAGTTAGCAATATTTTGAGCCACTTTACTGCCAGATGCCATAGCAATTGACATGTCTGATTCTTTAAAAGCTAAAATATCATTAACCCCATCGCCAATCATAGCTACTCTATTGTTATTTTTTCTTAAACTACTAATTAAAATTTGTTTTTGTTCAGGAGTAGCTCGTCCAAAAACATCATAATCAAAAGCTAAACTAGCAATTTGTTGCGAACTTAAATTAGTAAGATCAACAGATTGTTCGCTAGAAATAATAAGCCCAATACGTTTAGCAATATGAGAAATAGTTAAATAACTATCACCTGAAATAATTTTGATCTTAATGCCAAGTTTTTGAAAATATTTAATAGTAGATGAAACATCCTTCCTTATTTTGTCTTCTAACAATATTAAAGATAGAATTCGGAAATCAGTATTATTAGTATTTATATTGTCTAGAGTAGAATTTGTTTGAGCTAATAGTAGTACACGGTAACCTAACTTGGTATTTTTTTCTACGTCTTCTTTAATCTTAACAAACTGATTTTTCAAAATAAATTCTGGCGCTCCTAAAACAAATGTTCCTTTTTGATCAAATTCTACTGCGCTATACTTTCTTAAACTAGAAAAATACTGAAAATTCTTGATTTTATAAGAAGATGAATTAATGTTTTTAGAACATAAAAATTCACAATTTAAAGCATTTTGTGTAGGATTATTATTAGGAAAAACTTTGATAATATTAGCAATTAATGTATTGAATTCTAGCTCTATATTTTCATAAAATAAAATTTTCTTAACTTTCATAGTGCCATCTGTAATAGTCCCTGTTTTATCTAAACACAAAAAGTTTATTTGTGCTAACATTTCGATACCAAATAAATCTTTCATATAAGCATTTTTTTGGCTTAATCTAATTAGGCCAATAACAGAAGTTAAACTCATTAAAAGCATTAACCCCGAAGGCATCATACCTAATATAAACCCACATAGACCAAGCATAAAATCATGATCTATTATGTAGATTCCTGGGTGCAAAGAAAGTAATAACATGGTAAAAGTAGGTATCAATAAAAAAATAATTAACAATACTAAATTAGAAAAAGTCTTCATTAAAGGAGTCTGAATTTTTTTATATTTCTTAACTTTTTTAGTTAGCTGAGATATATACGTATTGCCGCAAACAGCTATAACTTTAACACAAGCTTTGCCTGAAATAATGTAACTACCAGAATACAAGAAATCTCTTTCTTTTTTCAATACAGGTTTAGATTCTCCTGTTAAGAAAGATTCGTCAACTTCTAAATTACCCTCTATTATAACAGAATCAGCAGCAATTTGTGAACCTGACTCTAGGTATAAAATATCCTCTAGTACAACATTGTTAATAGGAATTACAACCAATTTGCCATCTCTAATTACATTAGCATTATCAGATACGAACAAAGAAATTTTATCTAAAGTTTTTTTAGCTCTTGTCTCTTGAATAACACTAATTAGAAAATTTAAAAAATTAACAAATAAAAAAAATAATTGTTCATAACGTTTAATCTTAATGATAATAGTTACTAGCATTATAACTAATAAGTTCAAAAAAGTAAACAAATTGCTAAAAACTATGTCTTTTACAGTTTTGTTAGTGTTATTTATTTTATTATTTTTCTTCTGTTCGTGTAATTTTTTAGTTGCTTCTGCTTGACTTATGCCTTTAAATTTAGACAAAAATTTCCTTTTTTCAGTTAAATTATTAAATTGAAAATCATTACTACTATCCTTGTTCATAACAAAAAAACTACTTACCTACCAACTTTATAATAACTTAATTAAATTATTTATTTATAAATATGCAAATATAATTAAAAATAATTTAGAAAATAATCCCTCTAATAAAATTGTTCCAAAAATTTTAAATAATACCTTCTTTTTTTAAAATATTTCTATAAAAATCAGCTTTAGCAAAAGCTTTGTTTCTTCTATAATTTTGCCATAAATAATAAGATTTAATCAAGTCTTTAGTAATTTTTTTTAAAATAATTTGCATATCTAAACACTGAAATAGATAAATTAGTGTATTTTGTAATTCAGCTAATTTTTCTAAATCCAAATTTTGTCGACTAATTTGTTTAAATAATTCATCTATTAAAGTAATAATATTAGGTGTATTAAAATCATTTTTCATCATAGAATGAAATTTTTCTATATATAAAGAGTTAATCTTAGAATTATTAATTTTATGAATAACTAACTGAAAGTGATTTTTATTCAAAGTGTTAATCATCTTTATATACTTCGTTTGAAATGATTTCATCAAAGAATCGCTATAATTAATAGGTTTTAAATAATGATAAGAACAAAAAAATAATTTAATTACGTTAGATTCAAAAATTTGCAACAAATCTTTGGCTAAAACAATATTATGCAAAGATTTGCTCATTTTCTGTTTTTGATAATTAACGTGACCTACGTGCATAAAAAAATTAGCTAAAGGTTTATTTTCGCTAGCTAGGAATTGTGCTTGTTCATTTTCATGGTGAGGAAATTTCAAATCATTTCCTCCTCCGTGAATATCAATGGTTTGTTGAAAAATTTCTTTTATCATAACAACACATTCAGTATGCCAACCCGGTCTACCAACAAACCAAGGACTCTCATATTGGATACCAATATCAGTTTTTTTCCATAAAATAAAATCTTCAAAATTTTCTTTTTGTGAATCCAATGTTTTTCTAACATTTTGTTTTAACTTACTTAATCTCTGTTTGCTTAGACAACCGTAATTATGAATAGAACTAACTTTAAAATAAACTCCTTGATCGGTTAAATAAGCGTATTTTTTTTGAATTAATAATTCAATGTATGTAATAATTTTGTTTATATAATCAGTAGCTAAAGGTAATTTATCTATCATATTAATTTCTAATTGTGTAAGTAAAACGAAAAAAGAATTAATATATTCACTGGATATTTGTTTTTCAGTTTTATTATTTAATAAAGCTATTTCAATAATTTTGTCATCCAAATCTGTTATATTTATTACTAAATTAACTTGAAACCCCAAAAGAAGAAAATATTTTTTCACCATATGAAAAAAGACCAAAGACCTAATATTACCTATATGTAAATGGTTATAAACAGTGGGGCCACAAACATAAATGTTAATTTTTTTCTTGTTTAAAGAATAAAAAAATTCTTTAGAACAAGATAAAGAATTATAAATTTTCAACATTATAAACCTTTTTACTTTATAAAATAAAGATAATGTATTTATTATTAAAACAAATATACAATTTAAACAAATGATATAACATTTAAGTTAGATCAGAATATCTAATTCGAAAAACAGTATCATTGTATCTTACCATTTATGTTTAAAACTAGAGTTGATTGTATATTATTCAAAACTTTTTTTTTACCCAATAACTCTAAATAAACAAATAGATCAGGTCCATATTTTTTATGGGTGCAAACAATTCGTGTTATGCGAAACATTGTTTTAATATTTATATCTAGTTGTTGAGCCAGTTTATCAACAATCATTTTGATCGAATAAGATTCTAAATTATCTAGTTTATTTAACAAATGGTACAAAAAATTAGCTACTTCAACTCCTTTATTTATTCTTAAAAAAGCAATACAATCTTCAGTAATTTTATTTTCATTTTTAAAAAATAAGTAATAGAGATCAACTATTTCTTTGATATAATGAATCCTATCTTTAAATAAAAGAATCATTTTTGTTAACCATTCAAATTTTAAAAAAATATCACTTTTTTTTAAAAAAAAATTTGCTTTGTCAACAAGTTCTGAAAATGGCATATTTCTTAAATGTTGTTTGTTAATAAAAGATAACTTGGCAACATCGAAAACAGCAGAAGATTTTATAAATCTTTCCTGATTAAATAAAGCAATGATTTCTTCCGAAGAAAAAATTGTTTGATTACTTTTAGGTGAAAAACCTAAAAGAAATAAAAAATTAAATAAAGATTCTGGTAAATAACCTAAATCAATATATTTTTCTACAAATTGATCTGTGCTAGTATCTCTCTTGCTTAGTTTTTTTTTATTTTCATTTAAAATTAAAGACATATGAGCAAAAAATGGTATTTGCCACCCAAATGCTTGATAAATCATAATTTGTTTAGGAGTATTAGTTATATGTTCTTCACCTCTTAAAACATGAGAAATTTGCATTAAATAATCATCTATAGCAGCTGCATAATTATAAGTGGGATAACCATTTTCTTTAATTATAATCCAATCTTCTATATCTTTGCTCTCAAAACACAATCGCCCTCTTATTAAGTCATCAAATTCGTATTTTTGCTGCAAAGGGACTTTAAAACGAACCACAAATTTATTAATACTATCTTGTTGGTACTCTTTATAAGCTAATCCTTTATCTAATAAAATTTTAGTATATTTCTGATAAATATGAAGCCTTTCTGATTGGCGATAAGGACCTAATAATCCTCCAATATCAGGGCCTTCAACCCACTTAATGCCTAACCATTTCAACTGAGATAATTGTTTCATTTCGCTATTTGTAACATGTCTCACTAAGTCTGTATCTTCTATACGAATAATGAGACAACCTTTGTAACGACAAGCGAATAAATAATTAAATAAAGCTGTTCTAGCATTACCAATATGTAATCCATCCCCCGTAGGACTAGGAGCATAACGTAATCTTATTGTCGATTTCATTTTATATCTCCTTTTCGGTCTTAATTTAAATTGAGCGCAGATAATTTATTTATTCCGATTTCAACAAATAAAAAAATGTTTCAAGTTAACTTATTTCAAGAACAAACAACAAAAAGAGAGTCTATTTATTCTTAAAAAGACTCTCTTAAAATTAAATCAAGAGACTATAAAACTAAAAAAATCATAACTATTGATTTAACGTTTAGAAAATTGAGGACGAGCACGAGACTTTCTATGACCAGGTTTTTTGCGTTCAACTACTCGAGAGTCTCTAGTTAAGAAACCAGCTTTTTTTAAAATACTTCTTGAATGAGGTTCTGCTTTTAATAATGATCTAGCAATTCCTAAACGAATAGCACCAGCCTGTGACGTTATACCACCACCATTAACGCTTACTATGATATTATATTGCTCCAGCTTGTCGATTAATTTTAAAGGTTTTAAAATTTCGAAACGATTTTCTGCAGAAAGAATGTAATTATGAAAATCTCTCTTATTAATTTTTATAATACCAGACCCTGAAGTTAAAATAGTTCTCGCAACAGAACTTTTACGTCTACCAGTACCGAAATATTGCACTACATTCATCCTAATTTACACCTCTAAAAATTTTGGTTTTTGCGAATTATGTTTCTTAAAAGAATTGTCAGAATAAACAAATAATTTTTTACGTATTTGACGCCCCAATTTATTATGCGGTAACATACCAAAAATAGCTTTTTCGACAACTTTGTTAGGAAATTTTTTCATCATCTCATTAACTGTTTTTTGAGTTAAACCTCCAGGATAACCTGAATGCCTATAATAAATTTTTTGTTTGTACTTCGAACCTGTTAAGTGTACTTTGTTGGCATTAATTACAATTACATAATCACCATTGTCTATATGGGAAGTGTAGTATGTCTTATTTTTCCCTTTTAGAACAGAAGCAATTTTAGTTGCAAATCTACCTAAAGTTTTACCCTGGGCATCCGCTATATACCAACATCTTTTAACCATTTTATCATTAGCACTAAACGTAAAATTATTTGATTTTAAATCTTCTTTTTTTGATAATCCTTCGTTCATACAACCCCACCTTAATCTAATCGTCAGATAAATAGCAAATAAAGCAAATAATCAAGTATAAAGAAAAAAAGCTGGTATTCTCACATTTGTATTGCATGGTTATAGCTACATGACAAAACTGATGAATAATAATGATAATTAAAATGCAATACAACACGACGGCAACGCTAATGAACGTGCGTATCGTTAGATATTTATATATTTAATATATGAAACTACATCTTTATTTGGTATTTTATCAGATTAAGATTATAATGTCAAGCTTTTATTATATAAACAAACAAATAAATAAATAAAAAATAATTAATAACTCAGTTAATAAATTTTTTTTAATTAATAACTCAGTTAATAAATTTTTTTTCAAATAGCCAATGGAATAATAATGTCATGTTCATTAATCTACTATGATCAAAATATTAATAAGTTTATGAACATTTATTTAGTTAATATTTAGATTAAAAAATACCATATATGGAGCGAATGACGGGAATCGAACCCGTATATCTAGCTTGGAAGGCTAGAGTAATAACCGTTATACGACATTCGCATTTCATCTTGAAATTAATTTTAGATTATGAATGGTCGGGAAGACAGGATTTGAACCCGCGACCTCCTGGTCCCAAACCAGGCGCTATACCAAGCTAAGCTACTTCCCGACTTTTTATGGTTTCTTACAAAAAGTAATTGCTACAAAATAATTATAAAATCCCACTAATTTTAATGGCACACCCAAGAGGATTTGAACCCCTAACCTTCTGAATGCGGATAGAAATATTGCGCCTTGTTTAAATAAATCAGGTTTCAATATGCCCCCCCCCAAACCGGACAGGCCAGTCTCCTGGCATCCGGCTTTCCAAGTGCAACTTGCAAAAGGGCATCAACCTTTCCAAGTTTAGATATAGATCAAACTAGCTTGAGTAATGTCACTTGTCACTTTATTACGGAGGTGTCAACACAACATCATTTGTCATATGAACCACTTTGTCCCATCAGTTATATTTCGAATTTATAAAGGAGGCACATAATGTTTCCAAATAACAGGGTGTTTACACCTTAATTCAGCTGATCTTTGAAAATAAAGCTTGATCTCATCTCTCTACCGTCCTTCGCCTTGTAAATGGCTTTCCCATTTGCCTTGGTTGGGCATTACTCCAACGACTACTATGTTGGTTCTGCAACCATGATCCTATTCAGCTACTACTTAGCATAGACTAAATGGATGTACTATTTTTTAGTCTTGGATGTTAGGTTTTCCTAGGTAGCTATAAATGTTAGGCAAATGATAAATAGCGGTTGGAGACTTATGATAGAGTTAATAACAAATTCTCTTGTCTTAAAATTAAAAAGAGTCGTTATTTGCTCTGGGTTTAGATGATACAAAAAATTACTTTCTGTTTTTGATAATATTATAAATATCTACGAATAACATATTTACAACTCAAATCATCTATCTTAGGTATATTTGGATTATATCGTTAACCTTCCCTAAGGTTTCTGAATTACCACCCTTTTCAGCTCTTTACCATTACATAATGGTTCAACCTTGTTTTATCTTGTCTCGCGATTAGCATAGAGAAAACAATAAACTTATTGTTAACGATTTTAATCTCTTAATCACTTTACGGATATGCTTTGGTCCCTTTTGTTTTTTCAAACTCAGGTTAATCCGTTACTTCTTCCCATTATCATGAGGAACGAGGTGCCTTAATCCTCTTTCATTTACGCCCGAACTAGCGC
>NZ_JAOSID010000007.1 GCF_030588185.1 Candidatus Phytoplasma melaleucae
GAGGCAAATTTAAATTAAATTTTTGACATAATTCTTCGATAGTTTTTTCGATGGAGATGTTTTTTAATTGGCGCCAAAAATTAACTGGCCCACCTCCTTTATGACAAGACATACAAAAAGCAATATTTTTTTCTAATGAAACCGAAAAAGAAGGATTTTTTTCCGAGTGAAAAGGGCACAAACCCATGAAATTTTTACCTTGTTTTTTTAAATTAATACCTGAATTAGTGACCAATTCATAAATAGGTATTTTTTCATTGATGTTTTTAATAATAGGAGATAATTTTGTTTTTGAGTTTATCATATTTTCTATTTATACGCAAATATCAAAATGATATTTTTTTTTCTATATATTTTTTGATAGATTCAATTTTAATACGTTTTTGTTGTAAGGAATCTCTATCTCTTATAGTTACAATATTATCTTTCAGAGTTTGGTCGTCTATAGTGCAACAAAACGGGGTTCCTATGGCATCTTGTCTTCTATATCTTTTACCAATACTACGAGTTTCATCGTAAATAATTTCCAAATCATTGGATAATTCTTTCTGCAATTCTTTAGCTTTGGCTCGGTGTTGTTGTTTAATTAAAGGCAGAATAGCTATTTTATAAGGCGATAAGAAAGGATGTATTTTTAGAACTATTCTTGTAGTATTATTCTCCAAATTTTCTCTTTCTAAAGAGTTTATTATAATAGCTAAAAATAATCTTTCTACTCCAACTGATGGTTCAATAACAAAAGGATAATATTTTTGTTTTGTTTCTTCGTCAAAATATTGTAAATTTTGTCGAGAATATTGTTGATGATTTTTTAAATCAAAATCTGTTCTAGAAGCTATTCCCCATAATTCATCAAAATCCCAAGAAAAATTGAATAAAATATCAGTAGTAGCATTTGAATAATGACTTAATTCTTGCGGATGATTATCTTTAAATTTGAGATTGTTTTTTTTAAATCCTAATTTGATGAGAAAATTATATACATATTCTTTCCAAAAAATATACCATTGTTTGTGTTGTTCTGGATGACAAAAAAATTCTAATTCCATTTGTTCAAATTCACAAGTTCGAAAAATAAAATTTCCTGGCGTGATTTCATTACGAAAAGATTTACCGATTTGTCCAACTCCAAAAGGTATTTTTTTTCTTGTTGTTTTAATAATATTTTTAAAATTTATAAAAATACCTTGGCAAGTCTCAGGTCTTAGATAAACAATACTAGCGTTTTCTTGTGTAACTCCTTGAAAAGTACGAAATAATAAATTAAATTGTTTAACTGGCGCCCAGTTTTGAGTACCTAATATTTTATGTTCTATTAAATACTGTGTCATTTGTTCGAAAGACAAATCATTCATATTTATTTGTGGATCATGGATTTTAATTAATTTATCTGCTCGATAACGCTTGTTATTATCTTTATTTTCAGCAAGCGGATCTGTAAAAAGTTTTAAATGTTTGGATGCTTCCCAAATTTTAGTATTCATTATGATAGAACTATCAAATAAAACTGTATCTTCCCTTTCTTGGCAAAATTTTTTGACCCAAGCTTTTTTAATATTTTGTTTTAATAAACTGCCTATAGGACCATAATCAAAACTATTAGATAAACCACCATAAATTTCGCTTCCTGGAAAAATAAATCCGTTTTGTTTTGCAAAAGCAATTATTTCTTTTAAAGAAAACATTTTTCAATCCTTAATTTGTTTGTAGTTTAATTAAAATAAAAAAAGAAGATAAATGATAATTATTTTTACTTGAATCTTCTTTTTTGGAAGTTTGCATATTTAATATACTTTTTATTTTTATTTATATTTAAGTTATATATGATTTTAATATATCATTTTTACTACGCCAATTTCTTTCTACTTTTATCCATAAGTTAAGATGAATTTGAATATCAAGAATTTTATTGATATCTTTTCTAGCTTCAGTACCTATTTTTTTTAACTTACGGCCTTTCAAACCGATTAAAATTTTTTTTTGATTTATGGTTTCTGTTAAAATAAGAGCTGAAACCTGCATTAAAGAAAAATCTGTTCTTGGTGAAATATTTTCGATAATAACATGGCAAGCATGCGGAATTTCTTGATGTGTATAGTAAAGGATTTTTTCTCTAATTATTTCGGACATGAATTTTTGATTAGTAGTATTAGTAATTATATGTTTAGGATAATAAAGTGGCCTTTCTTTTAGGCAAGCAAGTATGTTATCTTTTAAAATATCTAGGTTTTGAATCGTAACCGAAGACAAAGGAATAACAGCGTGACAAAATAATTTGTCCATATAACTTAAAATAATTTTATCAATTGCAATTTTGCTTTTTAAAAGGTCGATTTTATTAATAATTAAGATAACTTTTGTGTCATTTTTTCTAATTATTTTTAAAATATTTTTGTCTTGATTAGAATACGGACGATCAACTACAAATAAGATTATATCTGTTCCTCGAAGACTTTGTAAAGTCATGTCTTTTATTCTCTTATTAAACAGATATTTTTCTTTTATATTAACAATTCCTGGAGTATCTATGAAAATTAACTGGTAAACGGGATCATGACAAATACCTATAACTGGGCTGCGAGTAGTTTGTGCTTTAGAACTAGTAATAGAAATTTTTTTTTGAACCAAAGCATTTATTAAAGTAGATTTTCCAACGTTTGTATTACCAACTATAGCAATGAAACCTGATTTAAACACTAGTTTGTTCTCCTTTGGCAACAAAATGAACTAGAAATTTAATTACTTTATTAGTAAGGAAAATCTAAATTATTTTTTTCTAAAATTTGATGTTGTATGTTCATCATTTCTTGTAGAGATTCTTCTGTTTGGTCATTAAACCCTTTCAAGTGTAAATATCCGTGTAAAGCTAAAAAACTTACTTCTTGTTCGCTACTATGATTATATTCCTTAGCTTGTTCAAAAGCTTTTGGCAAAGAAATGAAAATATCTCCTAAAGAATCATTGTTCATTTCATCAATAAAGGATAAAACATCAGTAGGATATTTTCTGCGAAGGTAATACCAATTCATTTCTTGCATTTTATCATTATCTATAAAGATAATATGTATATTATTTTTTTCTTTTAGAGATTTAAATAAGCTGACTAAGGTTTTTTTTATATTAGTAATATTTATTTTAGTTTGATTGTGTATTTTAAGATTCATAATATTTTTTATTAATTTATTTTGAGATTAACAGATGATAAATAAAAAAAGTACCTTTGGTACATCTAATAAATTTTAGTATTTTTTATAGTTAACGTTTTTTAGTTTTAAAAATTTTTCTGCGATTTTTTTTTTCAACACTAGGCTTAATATAAAATTCTTTTTTACGAGCTATAGTAAGATTTCCGGCTTTAGCAACATCTCTTTTAAATCGACGTAAAGTTTCTTCAATACTTTCATCTTCGTGAACAATAGTTTTAGACATGAATTATCCCCCTTTTTTTATGTTATAAATCAAACTATTAAAATACATTGACTTAGTGATTAACATATTAATTAAAAAAACATCTCAGTTTGCCTTATTATAACATAAATCAATCAAATATATTTAATTTTTGATGAAAACATATATTAAATAATTGACTTTTTTGTTATAAAATTTAGTTTATATGACATTTTGTTGCAGGAAAGAATGAGCAAATAAAAAAAATACTAAAACAGAAATAAAACGATTAAGACGTGTTTCAGAAGAGTTAATCCTTTGAATGCCGTATTGCTCAGCAAACATATCTGTTATATTTTTTTCTGATGAAAGTAAAACGGTTATAATAATTGCAATACAAATAACATATAACATAAAATTAGGCAATTTAAGCGGCAATATCATCATAATTTATTAATCATCCTTATATTTCTTTAAATATTATCAAATAATTAAAGCTTTTAAAAAAACATCATTAACGTTTTGAATAGTAATAATTTTGAGTTTTTCTCTTACTTCTTCTGGGATATCATATATATCTTTTAAATTTTCTTCTGGAATAAAAATAGTATTTAATCCGATTCTATCAGCGGCAATAGCTTTTTCTTTTAATCCTCCTATAGGTAGAATTAATCCGCGAAGAGTGATTTCTCCTGTCATACCTATATTTTCTTTTACGTATTTTTTTGTAATAGCAGAAAAAATGGAAGTAGCTATTGTGATTCCTGCTGAAGGTCCATCTTTAGGCACAGCGCTTTCTAAAAAATTAACATGAAAATCGTTTTTTTCAAAAATATCATGCTGAATACCTAATTTTAGAGCATTAGATTTTAAAAAACTGAAAGCAGTTATAGCACTTTCTTCGATGACTTTACCTAAATGACCTGTCAAAACTAATTTGCCTTTGCCGGGATAAAAAGTGGTTTCTATTGGTAGAATTTCTCCTCCTAAAGAAGTATAAGCTAAACCATTTACTACTCCTATTTGAGGAGTTTTTTCCGCTAATAAATGTTGATAAATAATTTTTCCTAAGAATTTTTCAATATTTGATATATTGATTTGCATTTGTTTAATTTTATTTATTAAAATTTCTTTTACTGTTTTACGAATAAGAGTAGCAAGTTTTTGGCTTAAATTTCTTATTCCTGCTTCTTTTGTATAATGTCTAATTATATGAATAATAGTTTTATCTTCGATTTGAAATTGTGCTTCTTGCAACCCGTGTTCTTCTAATTGTTTGGGCAATAAATATTTTTTAGCAATGATTAGTTTATCTTTTTCTGTGTAAGAATTTAATTCTATGATTTCGAGTCGGTCTTTGAGTGGTTCAGAAACATTGGTTAAATCATTAGCAGTAGTTATAAATAAAACTTGTGACAAATCAAATGGTTCTGACAAATAAAGATCTATAAAAGTTTTGTTTTGTTTAGGATCTAAAATTTCTAACAAAGAAGATTCTGGATTATGTTGAAAATTATTCACTAATTTATCTATTTCATCTAATAAAAAAACGGGATTCATTACTCCTGCATTTTTTAAACCATCTAAAATACGGCCTGGCATAGCTCCTACATAAGTTCTTCTGTGGCCTTTAAATTCGCTTTCTTCTTGTAATCCGCCTAAGGACTGTTTTACAAATTTACGCCCTAACGCTTCAGCTATAGAAATAGCTAAAGTAGTTTTACCTACTCCCGGCGGTCCTACAAGACATAAAATAGTTTGAGCATTTTTTTTTGTCATTATTTTGACTGCTGCATATTCCAGAATACGTTCCTTAGCTTTTTGTAAACCATAATGATTTTTTTCTAAAGTTAACTTAATTTTTTCTAAATCTTCAATATCTTTGCTAATTTTATTCCATGGTAAAGAAATGATAAAATCTAAGTAATTACGAATTACAAAAGAATCTGCTACAGCGGAAGAAATAGACTGGTAACGGGAAAGTTCTTGCAAAGCTTTTTCTTTAATATTGCTTGGCATACGAGAACTATTAATTTTTTTTCTTAATTTTTCTATTTCTTCTTCTTTTTTGACCTTGTCTCCTAATTCATTTTGGATTGCCTTTATTTTTTCTCTTAAATAAAATTCTTTTTGATTTTCATCAATGCTACGTTTTACTTCTTCATTTATTTTATTTTCTAAATCGATAATATTTAACTTACTTTGTATATCTTTAAGCAGATACATTAATCTTTTATTTAATTTTTTCTCTTTTAAATATTTGTATTTTTCCTTTTCTTCGATTCTTAATGAAAAAACAATTAAATCAGCGATTTTATCTGTTGTAATTCCTTTTTGTATTTGTTCTAATAAAGTGTTTTCTGTTATCAATAAAAATTGACTCATATTAGAAGTTATTTGTTGGATAATTAGTTTAATTAAAGCTTTTTCTTTTTTTATATTACCAAAAATAGTTGGTACATGTTCATATTCCGATTGATAAAAATTATCTTTTTTAATTATTTTGTTAACGAAAATTCTTTTTAAAATACGAAATTTTACTTTATAAGTGGATTCGGAAGTATTATCCATTTTGATTGAAAGTAAAATTTGAGCTAGAACACCGTATTTTTCTATATCAGATATTTTTGGTTCTTCGTGAAAAAAATTTTTTTGTGGTAAAATCACCATGTAAGGGCAATTTTGATTTTCAGCATATTTTAGAGCATTTATCGAAAAATCACGACCTATTTCAATTCTAAAATCATTGTGGGGTATGGGGATTACATTTCTCACAATGATAACTGGTAATTGATTAGGAATGTTAACAATAACATTATCTTTTAGTTCTAATTTATTTTTTTTATCCATTATTAATTGCCTTTCATTCGCGAATTAAACTTTATATTTGGTTTTTATTTATGAGTATATTTAACTTTTATGTCGTTAGACAAAGCATCTCAGATAATAAACTTTTTTATCATGTTATTATGAATAATAATAAATTTTTTATTTTTTTCTTTCTTATTCTTTCTAATTGTTTTATTTATCGCAGAATGTTATGTAACATTTATTTTCCCATCTTTATTAAAAGAAGATTTAGCCAGTAATAGATTTACTGTTTTCAGCTGTGTTAGATAATTTTGTATATAAGTTTGAGTGTGTTTTTGTTTTGATTCTTTTGCAGATATTCTTAACACAGAATTAATTTCTTCACGGAAATTTTCTATTTCTTCTTGGGTAACTTGTATATTTTCCTTTATTGATATTTCGTCTAATAAGAAATTAATTTTTAATTTTCTGATAGCTTGTTCATTGAGTTTTTGGTTCAATTTTGTTTCATCTAAATTAGTTTTATTGTAATACTGTGTTAAAGTCAATTTTTGTTTGTCTAATTCATTTTGTAAATTTTCTTTTAAAACGATAATTTCTGCTTCGATAAGTTGCTTTGGGATTTCAAGAACAGAATTGTCAATTAAGTAATCGAAAATTTCTTCAATTACTGTATTTTTAATTTGATTTTGTTTTTGCGATTGAATTTGTATCTTGATATTTTGTTTTAAATCTTCTATGTTTTGAATCATCGGGATTTTTAAATCAGAAATTAATTTTTTAGTTAAAATTAATTTCTGATTTATTCTTATTTCTTTTAAATAGACATCAAAAAAGATTTTTTTACCAGCCATTTCTTTCTTTTCGTAATTATCAGGAAATACTACTGATATTTGACGTTTATCTTGTTCTTTCATTCCTAGCAAGTGAGGTGCTAAATAAGTCATTAATGAGTTTAACCCTTTTTTCGGATTATAACTTATATTCTCTTTTTTAAAAATAATTTGGTTGTTAAATGACCCTATCAAATCTATAATAAAATCATTGTCTAATGATAGTGAAAAACCATTTTGTTTAGTTAGAAATATTAGAAAGTTATCGATTTCATTTTGAATCTCATTTTCTATCTCATCATCTAAAATTTTTTTATTTTCTGTTTTTAATTGAATATTTACGTATTCGCACAATTTAATTTCTGGTTTCAAAATGAATTGTAGTCCAAAATGAAAAGGTTTATTTTTATCCAATTTTTCTAGTTCAAATTCAACTAATTCTGGTTGTCCTATGATTTTATTTTTTTCAGTTTTTAATATAGTCTTAATTTTATCTTGTAATAAAAATTCAACAGCATCTTTGTATAAAAATTTTTTTCCAAAATACCTTTCGCAAATTTTACGCGATACAAATCCTGTTCGAAACCCTCTAATTTTTATCTTGTTTTTTGTTTTGTTGAAAGCTTCTTTTAAAAAAATTTCAAATTCATCAGTAGTAATTTCCCAACTATATTGAACGAGATTATCGCTTATGTATTTAATTTTCATTTTTCATGTCACCTTAATGTGGTTTTAATTTAGCTTATATTTTATTAATTATACCAGATGCTAACTTTTTTGATCTATTATCAATGGAACTCATATGCATAAAATGTAAAATTCTATTTTGCTTCTGCATTTATTTTTTTTCTTTAATTTATTCAAATTATACCACGTAAAAAATTTACAAGTTTACAATTAATTTTATCAAATAAAGATGTTTTTATTGCATTAAAAGCTATAAAAAAAGCGTATTTCAAAAATGAAAAAATAATATTCTTTTTTTTAATTTTTTTATTAAAATAAAATGTGATAAATAAAACTTTAATAAAACAGGGAGTTTTTTGTTTTTTATTTAAAAAATTTTTCCTCCAAAAATAATTGACCATAGCCATAAATATGATACACAAAAATAGATTTATATTATAATACTAAGGATTGTAACAATTAGCATAAACAAGGCCACGTTTAACATTTAACAATTAATCTTTACAGAAACATTGAATCTATAAATTTTTCATAACTACTTTTCAGTTTAGGGGGGTCTTAATTTATTATTTCAATAGTTGTAAGATAATTAAAATACTGGTGTTTTTTGTTAAAAAAATAATAATTTTTAGATTGTTACAATTATTGTAAAAATTATAAAACTAATAAATAAAAATTTAGTAAATTTAGTATCTAGAAAAGAGAGTAGTTAAATGCCAACTGATGAAAAGAAAAAAATGGATTTAAACCAATCGATTCAAGCGCAAAAAACAGAATTAGTTTTGATAGATTTTTTTGCTTCTTGGTGTGCTCCTTGTCGTAACTTAATGCCTATAATAGATGAACTATTACAAAAAAGAAAAGATTTATCTTTAATTAAAATTGATATTGACCAACATCCCTATTTGTTAAGCGAGTACAATATTACAAGTTATCCTACTCTGCTTCTATACAAAAATGGCAGAAAAATTAATAGGAGAGTAGGTTTTTGTTCATATGAAGAGTTATTATCCTTTATCGATCGACACAAAGAAGAAAAAAACAATTTTTGTTGTTAATCATTTAGATTTATAATTCTTTGATGCTTTTTTTATTAATTAATATAATCTTATACATATTTGTAGTAACATGAACAACCAGCTGCACAAAACAATTATGCTCAAATATGACCCCCCTTTTTTTTTCGTTTAAAAAAAGTTATTTTTAATATTATGTGCTAATTTTGTTGAGTTTAATTTAATATATTAATTGAAAAACTAAATACAAAAAAGCGAAACATTCAAATAAAAATTTGAAAGAATAAAGTTAAATTCTAAAAACATGTCCATAATTTTTTAATATTAATGGTATCTTTAATGGAGCACATACATATTTAGCTGTTATCGTGTAAAAAAAATTTATTTAATATAGATTAAACTAATAATTTTAATTTTACATATTAGCAATTATTTTATTGTTAAGTTTTATTAGAAAAGAATTGCTAATATGTAAAAATATATTTATCTTTTATAATTCACTATTAAACGAATAACAAATGAGAAACATTCTCTAATACAAGAAATAAATCCAAAGAATACAAAAAATTAAGACAAGTATTATTTAGTCATGCTATAATTATCCTATACCTCGTTGCATTTTTAGAAGTAACGAATTTGGAATTTAAGATAATAATAATGTTATTTTTTATATTAATTTTTATTAACTTGTTTTTTGGCTTAATGGGTAAGATCTTCCTTCATAGATCTTCATTATAATAAATAAAATAGTAGTCAAATAGATATTTAAATATAGAAATTTAGAAAGTTTATAATAGGTTTAGTTACAGATGATTAATGATAATGATTACAACGCTGATATTTTCCACGGATATGACGCTTCTAGTATTGAAATTCTAGAAGGATTAGAAGCTGTTCGTAAAAAACCAGGAATGTATATTGACTCTACTTCGACGAAAGGCGCATATCATTTGATTTGGGAAATTATAGACAATTCTATAGATGAAGCTTTAGCGGGGTTTGCTAAAGAAATTATCTTAGAAATTTTCCCTGGCAATATAGTCCGTGTTTCTGACGATGGAAGAGGTATCCCAGTGGGCATCCACCCTAAAACAAAAAAACCGGCTGTAGAAACTATTTTAACCCACTTACATGCAGGAGGTAAATTCAAAAATAATCCTAATTCTCGTGATTACAGTTATTCAGGCGGTCAACATGGAGTAGGTTCTTCTGTAGTTAACGCTTTATCTACTTGGTTTACAGTGGAAATTCATCTGAATAATAAAATATACTATCAAAAATACGAAAAAGGAGTACCTATGACTCCTTTAGAAATAAAAGGTACTACTAATAAAAGAGGTACTATTGTTACTTTTTTGCCTGATATTACTATTTTTAAAGAAATGAATAATTTTTCTTACAGCACAGACGTTTTAAAAAATAGATTACAACAATTATCCTTTCTAAATAAAAATATCAAGTTAACTCTTGTAGATGCTCGTAAAGACCCTTATAAAGTTCTTACTTTTTATTCTGAAGGCGGTATTAAAGAATATCTTCAGTATTTAAACGAAAATAAAAAAACTTTAAATCAAGTTTTTTGCCAAAAATATCATGCAGAAAGCATTTTTTTGGAAATTGCCTTTCAATATAATGACTCGTATGCTACAAATATTTATTCTTTTGTTAATAATATCCCAACTCATGAGGGCGGAACGCATGAAGAAGGGTTTAAAATGTCTTTAAATAGAGTTTTATCAAAATATGCCAAAGATAAAAATCTTTTGAAAAAAGATATGAGTTTTATTGGGGAAGACACTTTGGAAGGCATAACTGCTATTATCTCTTTAAGACATTTTGATCCTCTATTTGAAGGTCAAACAAAAACAAAATTAGGGAATTACGAAATGAGACAATTTGTCTCTAAGCATTTTGGTGATGCTTTAGAAAGTTATTTATTAGAAAATCCTCAAGAAGCCAAGAAAATCGTTGATAAATGTTTATTAGCTGCTAAAGCTAGAGTAGCCGCAAAAAAAGCTCGTGAATTTACTAGAAAAAAGACTCCTTTAGATTTATTAAGTTTTGCTTCAAAATTGGCTGATTGCCGTGTAAAAGATCCTGCTACATCAGAATTATATATTGTTGAAGGGGACTCAGCTGGGGGTTCTGCTAAACAAGGTCGAGATTCTAAATTTCAAGCTATTCTCCCTTTAAGAGGTAAAATTCTTAATGTAGAAAAATCTCGTTTAGGCAAAATATTAAGCAACAATGAAATCGTTTCTTTGATACAATCTATTGGCACAGGTATCGATAAAGAATTTAATTTAAATAAAGCCCGCTATCATCGTATTATTATTATGACAGATGCAGATGTAGATGGTGCACATATTAGAACTTTATTGCTAACTTTTTTTTTCAGAAATTTAAGACCTTTAATTGAAAATAGTTATATTTACTTTGCTCAGCCTCCGTTGTATAAAGCACAACAAAATAAAAAAGTTAATTATTTTTATAATGAACAAGATTTAAAGGAATTTATGTCTAAAAGTAAAAGTAAAATTATTTTACAAAGATATAAAGGCTTAGGCGAGATGAATGCAGAACAACTTTGGGAAACTACCATGAATCCGAATACCAGAACTTTATTACAAGTTAAGTTAGAAGATGCTCTAGAAGCTGATAGAATTTTTACTATGTTAATGGGGGAAGAAGTTGCTGCTAGAAAAGATTTTATTCAAAAAAATGCTACTTATGCAGATATAGATATTTAGACTTAATTCGGATTAAATAAAAAAAAGGCGATTATAATAATGTCAAAAAAAACTAAAAAAAATAATTTTGTTAATAACGAACAAGAATTTTTGAGTTCTGTTACTAATATTGGTCATGTGGAATCAGTTGATATTAATGATGAAATGAAAAAATCTTTCTTAAGTTATGCAATGAGTGTAATTATTAGAAGAGCTCTACCAGATGTTAGAGATGGCATGAAACCTGTTCATAGAAGAATTATCTATGTAATGCAAGGATTAAATCTCGATAATCAGGAACGTTTCAAAAAATCTGCTGTTGTTGTAGGGGCCGTTATGGGTAGATGTCATCCGCACGGAGATAATAGTATTTATGAAGCAATGGTGAGAATGGCTCAAGATTTTAATTGTCGTTATCCTTTGATTACAGGACATGGCAATTTTGGGTCTATAGATGGTGATTCTGCCGCTGCTATGCGTTATACTGAGGTACGTATGTCTAAATTATCAGTAGAATTAATTAAAGAAATCGATCAAAACACTGTTGATTTTATTGATAATTATGATGGTAACGAAAAAGAACCAACAGTTTTACCTGCTAGTTTTCCTAATCTTCTAGTTAATGGTTCTACCGGAATTGCTGTAGGAATGGCTACCAATATTCCTCCTCATAATTTAGGAGAAGTTATTAATGCTTTAATAGCTTTAATTGATGACAAAAATATTGATGTTAATGATTTAATGAAGCACCTTAAAGGACCAGATTTTCCAACAGGAGGGGAAATTTTAGGAGCTGAAAATTTAAAAACAATTTATGCTACTGGTAAAGGTAGAATTTTTGTCCGTTCTAAGACTCATATTACGCAATCAGAAAAAAATAAGTTTTCTATTTGTATTACTGAGATACCATATCAAATCAAAAAAAGTAGTTTAATCGAATCTATCGCTGTTTTGGTTAAAGAAAAAATTATAGATGGCATTACTGATTTAAGAGATGAATCAAACCGCCAAGGTATTAAAATTGTAATCGATCTAAGAAGAGATATAAACCCACATGTTTTGTTAAATAATCTATATAAATATTCTCAATTGCAAGTTTCTTTTAATTTTAATATGATTGCTTTAATAAACGGAGTTCCTCGATTAATTAATTTAAAACAAATGTTAAAAGAGTTTTTTGACTTTAGAATGAATATAATTCAACGCCAGAAACAATTCGAATTATCTAAAGCTTCTGCGAAAAAACATCTGATTCAAGCTTTAGTTATCGTTTTAAATGATATTGATAATGTTATTAAGTTAATTAAAGGGGCTTCTAATATTAAAAATGCTCAAGAGCAATTAATGCAAAAATATAATTTTGATTTAAATCAAAGTAAAGTGATTTTAGAAATGAGTTTACAAAAAATCACTAATTTGGAAATAGCAAAAATTAAACAAGAACAAAAAGATTTAACCCTTAAAATTATTGAATGTGAAAGTATTATTAATTCGCTAGCTAAAAAAGAAGATATAATCAAAAAAGAATTATTATACCTAAAAAAAACCTTTCAAGATAATAGAAGAACTATTATTAACTTAACTAATAATATGTTAGATATTACTGAAGAAGAATTAATTGACAAGGAACGTATATTAATCACAATAACCAATAAAGGGTATGCAAAACGTTTAAATTTAGACACTTATAAAAAACAAAATAGAGGAGGGAAAGGCGTTGTCGGTATTACCATAAATAAAGATGATTTTGTCGAACATTTTGTGATTACTTCTACTCATGATTATCAATTATTTTTCACCAACAAAGGTAAAGTTTACCAAATAAAAGGGTATCAAATCCCTCCTTATTCTCGTCAATCCAAAGGAATTCCTTTAGTGAATTTAATTCCTTTAGCTAAAGGAGAATTTTTAACTACGCTAACTAGTGTAAGCGATTTTAACAATGACCAAAATTATTTAGTATTAATCACTAAAAAAGGATTTATAAAAAGAAATAGTATTCAAGAATATGCTAACATAAGAGCTAATGGTAAAATAGCTTTTTCATTAAAAGATGATGATGAAGTTTTATCAGTGCTCAAAACTTCTGGCCAACAAGACATTATACTAGCTGCTTCTGACGGAAAAGCCATTCGTTTTAAAGAAAATTCTATTCGAAAAACTAGTCGCAAAGGTACTGGCGTAATAGGCATGAGAATTGAACCAGAAGATAACATTGTGGGAGCTGCTGTATTATGGTCTTCGGAACAAGATATTTTGGTAGTTACCGAATTAGGTTATGGTAAAAAAACTAAAGCAGATGTCTATAGAAAACAAAAAAGAGGTGGCAAAGGAGTTAAAACTTTAAAAGTTACTGATAAAAACGGCAAACTAGTCACTTTAAAAGCAATTTTACCTAGCGAAGAGTTGATTTTAATTTCTAATTTAGGGCAAGTCATTAGAATAGATGCCGATAAAGTATCATTAACTAAATCTAAAGTCACACAAGGAAATAGGTTATTTAAGTTAAATGAAAACCATAAATTAATAAATGTAGTTGTTGTAAAAAAAGAAAAAAATACGCTATTTCCAATTACAATTACAACCAATATTTAATTTACCATATTCAGATTACTGATAAGTATGAATAAAATTATAAATTGATTTTTTAATCTATGTTCAAAAAAATCATTTTATTAACTTAATATAAAGATAAATAAAATATCAAAAGTTTATTGACTATGAAGACACAAAAAAGAATTATTTATTATAAAAAATCTTCTTCTGCTTTAAAAACTAAATGGGCAGGTGCTATTTTTGGTAATATTATCTTAACTTATAAGCATATTACGCAAAATAAAAATATTATTTTAATAGAAGGAGCAATGGGATCTGGTAAAACTGTTTTTATCAAAGGGATAGCAAAACAATTAGGCGTTAATTCTAATATTAATAGTCCTACTTTTACTTTATGGAAAACTTACCTATTTCAAAAAAGAAGAATTTACCATTTAGATATGTACCGAGTTTTAAATTTTCCAATTAAACAATTATTCATCGAAGAATTATTGGAATATTTAGATTTGGGTGATATTTTATTAATCGAAACGCTTCCTGGCATCAACATTGATATTATTCCTTTTTGGAATTTTAGAGTTTATATTGATATATTAAAACCGAAAATGAGAAATATATGTATAGAGAAAAGTTTCTTTTGTTAAAACAACAAATATAGATATAGTAAACAATGTATTTAAAAAAAAGACTTGGGATTTAAAGCCAAATATGAATGATAAATATTTAATTTTAGATACTTCTACTTCTGTTCAATTAGTTATTCTGATTGTATCTAATAAAATTATTAGTATTCAAAAAAATGTTAAACCGAAAAGTTTTGTTTCTTGTATGATCCCTTTAATTAGCCGTACTTTAAAAGAGAATAATATAAATATTTCTCAATTAACAAAAATTATTGTAGGTATTGGGCCAGGTTCTTATACGGGAACTAAAGTTGCTGTTCTAACAGCTAAAATTTTATCTTTAGAACTTAAAATATCTTTGTACAAAATAAGTAGTTTATTATTGTTGACGAGTGGATATTATCAAAGTGTTATAACTCCTAAAGTAAATATCAATAATAGCGATTCTTATGCTTTAAGTTTAGTAAATGGCCAAATAATTCTGCCAGAAGATAGATATACTCAACAGTTTTTAACCCAATTTCAATATCATATACTGTTAAATGAAGAAAAAAATTTAAAAATTGCTTTGGATAAACTTTTTGACTACATAGAAGAGGTTAAAGACCCCCATTATCTAGTACCTAACTATTGTTGCCCAGTATACTAATTCTTTTGCCTTTAAAATTATATTTTATTTATGCTAAATAACTAATGGAAAGATAAGGGTTTATCATGTTAATTTTATCTATTGAAACAAGTTGTGATGAAACTAGCGTAGCAATAACTCAAAATGGGAAGAGAGTGCTTTCTAACATAATTTTCTCACAAATTGAATATCACAAAAAGTACGGCGGTGTTGTTCCTGAGATAGCTTCTCGTCAACACTTAACATTTATAACGTTAATTTTACATAAAGCCCTTAAAAAAGCTAAAATATTACCTAAAAATATTGATTTAGTGGCAGTTACACAAGGACCAGGACTTATTGGATCTTTATTATTAGGAATAAATGCGGCTAATACATTTGCTTATATTCATCAAAAACCTTTAATAGGTGTTAATCATTTAATGGGTCATATTTATGCTGCGCAAATAGAATATTCTATTTGTTTTCCTTCTTTAGCGCTAATAGTTTCGGGCGGCCATACTGAGTTAATTTACATCAAAAACCATTTTAATATTCAATGTTTAGGATATACTTTGGATGATGCTCTTGGAGAAGTGTATGATAAAATTGCGAAAAATTTAAATTTAGGTTACCCTGGAGGTCCCATAATAGAAAAGTTAGCTTTAAAAGGCAAAGATATTTTCCATTATTCTAGACCTTATTTAAAAAATAATAATTTAAATTTCAGTTTTTCAGGAATAAAAAGCGAAATTATTCATTTTATAAAAAAAAATAAGGCTAAAATTACATCACAATACATTAATGATATATGTGCCTCTTTTCAAGCTAGTGTCATTGATGTTTTAATAACTAAAACAAAGAGAGCTATTAATCGTTATCCTGTTCGACAATTAATCATAACAGGAGGAGTAGCAGCTAATCACTTTTTAAGAAATAGATTTAAAAATATTTTTCATAATTTAGAAGTTGTAATTCCTAATTCTTTATATTGTACAGATCAAGCAGCAATGATTGGTATAGCTGCTTATTATCAAAAAAAGTTTTGTTCAAATCAAAAAATTAATCATTATAATTTAACAGGACATAGCGATTTGTCTTTAATTTAATATAGTATATTTATAATACATTTTTGCAATTAAGGAGATTTATTCATGTTGGAATCCAATTTTATCAAGACTATTATGCAAAAAGATTTAAAAGAACAAAAATATCAAGAAATTATTACACGTTTTCCGCCAGAACCTAACGGTTTTTTACATTTAGGGCATGCAAGAGCAATTATCATTAATTTTGAATTGGCTAAATTATTTGGTGGAAAAACTTATTTACGATATGATGACACTAATCCTAATAATGAACATCAAGATTACGTTAATGCTATTTTAGAAGATATTAGATGGTTAGGGTATGAACCAGATAAAATTTTTTTTGCTTCAGATTATTTTGATATTTTTTACCAAAAAGCTGTTTTACTAATTAAAAAAAATAAAGCTTTTGTAGATGATTTAAATTCAGAAGAATTAAAAAAATATAGAGGAAATTTAACAGAACCAGGTATTAACTCACCTTATCGTAATCGTACAATAAAAGAAAATTTAGAATTATTTCAACAAATGAAAGAAGGTTTTTTCAAAGAAGGCGAGAAAGTTTTAAGAGCCAAAATAAATATGGCAAGCCCCAATATTAATTTAAGAGATCCTGTTTTATATCGTATTTTAGATGCATATACACTTAAAAAAAAACATTATTATATTTACCCTTCTTATGATTTTGCTCATCCTTTAGAAGATGCTATTGAAAAAATTACTCATTCTTTATGTTCTTTGGAATTTGAAGATCATCGTCCTTTATATAATTGGGTAACTCAAATGACTGAAATGCAGCATACTCCAACTCAAATAGAATTTGGTCGTCTTAACATCACTAATACTTTTTTAAGTAAAAGACACCTTAAATTTTTAGTTGATTCCGGCTTAGTTCAAGGTTGGGATGATCCTCGAATGCCTACTTTAAGAGGAGTTAAAAAACGAGGTTATACTTCAGATGCTATTAAAGAATTTGTATTTCAGTCTGGAATTTCTAAAAACAATAATTACGTTGATAAAAAAATGTTAGATGCATGTTTGAGAAATGATTTACAAAAAAAATCAAAAAAAATTATAGCCATTATTGACCCTCTCAAAGTAACTATTACTAATTATCCTAAAAATAAAATGGAATTTGCCGAAATACCCTATAACGAAAATGATCCACTTAATTTTCGTAAATTATTTTTTTCTGGAAACATCTATATTGAAAAAAGCGATTTTCAATTAGAAAAATTAAATAGTAAATCGAGAAAGTTATTTTTAAATGGCGAAGTGAGATTATTAAATTTTTACTTTATTAAAGCTTATGATGTAATTAGAGACGATAAAGGAGAAATTATTGAAATATTAGCTACTTATGACCCGCAAACCAAAAGTGGAAGCGGGTTTAATAAACGCAAACCTAATGGTAATATCCACTTTCTTACTAAAGAAAAATCAAAGAAAGCTATTTTTAATTTTTATAAACCTTTATTTTTGGGTAATAAAAAAATTGATCATAAAAATATTAAAGTTTGTTTTAACAAAGACTCTTGGAAGGAAAAAAACGGTTTAATTGAAGAAAATATCAATTCTCAAATAAATTATGAATATTTTCAATTTATAAGGAATGGCTATTTTAATGTGGCTTTCAAAAAAAACAATCTAATTTATTTCAATGAAATTATTGCTTTAAAAAGTTATATATAAATAAATTAAAAAATATTTAATTATGTTTCTATGATTATTTATTAAAATATTTTTTTAGTGGAAATAAACTTAAATAAAATCACTTCTTTTAAAGCTTTCTTTTGTACTATTTTGTGAACAGAAGAATTGAAAACTGTTTTTTATTTTTAAATTTATCATATAATTAAATAAAATTATTTTCTTCATTTTTCTTCAAAAATTTTTAAAATTTAATCAAGTTCTGTTTGTTTATTAATCTTGTAGTAAATATACTTTACATTTATGATTTATTTGAGAATATATTTTAGTTCTATAAAGAAATTTTCTTTATATTTTATATAAATAATTCATTATAAATTATTTGTCAATATGTGAATTTTTTTTAAAACATTTATATTTCAAGTAAAAAGTATAGATAAATAACTTTTTAATAATGAAAAAAATATCTTTTTTTATATGCTTACTTATAGTAAAACCCAAAAATATTCATGTTATCGTTAAAAATAGATCAAATGCCAAACCTTAGAATTGTAATGTAAAGTGCTTTGTTATTATAAAAATTAGGAAAATTTAGTCATGATAGTATCGGATAAATAGTCATTGATTATTTTTTTATTAAAGGACTCGTTGCTGCATTTAATTAACCTTTTTATGGAGTTTTTATTGAAAAGACTTTTGTACAAACAAAGGTCTTTTTTCTTTTTACATTAATATTAAAAATAAATAAAATAAATTATATCCTAATTTTTAGTTTTCATATGAAATTATAACTCATTCATTCGAACAAAATTAATAAACAGATATAAATTGTTTTAAATTAGTTTTTAATTTAAATATTAAATGTATGCGCGGGTTTTTAGCAACTCTTTTATATTTTTATTCCTTTTACAAAGGATCATCTATAGCAATAGAATAAAAGAAAATTTATCTTCATGTTTAAGATTACCATAGATAATGGTTTATATTTCTGCATAATTATAATCTTGTTTTAATTTTTTAAACAAGTTTTTTTACTAGTTTTAATTAAATATTTAGTTTCTTCTAATATAAGAATTTGAAACTATTTTCTTTCTCTTTTTTTGTTGATTTAATTCTTTTAATTCTTAATTTTTTGATTTGATACTAATTTTGGTTTGAATAATTGCATTTAAAGTTAGATAGTTTCTATTTAATTGTTGAATTATTTTATTTTTTTAATATCTAGTTTTACAGTTTTTAATTCTTCATTAATCACTTTTTTGCTGAAGTATATTATCAGATAATAAGACCAAATCAAAATAAATGGCATTAAATTAATATACAACTTTATAAGAATTTTAATATTAAAAATAATGATAAGTATAGTATTAAGTTAAATTTTAGTAAAATAACAACATGATACTTTATATAAATGATGTCACATGTAAGTATCAAAACTAACGAAAGAAAGGTAATTATTATATGTCTAGTCCATTTTTTTATTTGACAAATATCTTTATGTTTTACAGTCATTATCGTGATCGCATCTTAAACTTTTTCGGATGGTTATTTTTAGGTATTATAATTTACTTAGTTTTATGGGTTTTTAGCGTTATACTTGAATAGAATAGGTGATAAGTATCACCTTTTTTTTTATGTTTAAATTAAGTAAAGGAGTTTAATGTTCATGGCTAGATTCAGTAAATTTAGACGCTTTCGTTCAGCAGTGGTAAGAACCATTAGTCGACGTCGCGTATCTTTACAAAGATTGATTTTGCCGACCATTGGGGGCTTAGGGCTTGTTTTAATCCTATTAGCTCATAAAGGTTATATTTATTTACCTCAATAACTTTTTTAATTATCATTTACCAGAAAGAGAAGGTCTTTATTAATGAGTTTGTTAAAAGCTTTGACTTACTTAGGCGTGTGTTTCATTGTGATTTTTATTTTATATAAATTGGAAATAGTTGTTCCTTCCGAAACCAAAGTCCCTTGGATTAAAGCTCCGACGACTGCTGCTAAGAGTAGTTAATCATTACGATGTGCAATTTAAATCCCGCCCAATTGCAAGCCGCCCATGCTCCGGCTCAGCAAGCCCTTTATTTACGAGCGGGAGCTGGCACTGGTAAAACTAAGACCCTAATTGAGCGCTTACTTTATTTAGCTTCCCAAGTGGCGCCTGCTAAGTTATTAGTTTTAGTTTTTAACCGGCAAGCACGGGCTGAAATTCGCACTCGTTGTCGGGCTTTCTCTACCCAAGTCTTTACTTTTCATAGTTTTTGTCTCCGTTTATTACAACAACATGGACAGCACTTACCGCTTCCTTATGCTTCCTCGTTTACTTTTATGACCCCTTTTCAACAAGATGAATGGTTAAAACAAGCCTTAGGGAGCGCTGGCTTAAGCCGTTATCAATCTTCTTTACCTGCCCTCAAAGCTTATTTAGCGAAGTTTAAAAAAGGGTTAATCGCCACTCCTTTGTGGGACAAGCGTCCCGCTTGGAAAGTTTTTTGGCAAACTTACTCCCACCTTTGTCACCAAGCGCAAGTCTTGGATTTTGATGATTTAACTTTTTATAGTTATTATTTACTACGTCATCATCCTCCTTTACTGGCCGCTTATCAACAACAATACTCGCATATCTTAGTCGATGAAGGCCAAGATTTAGATTACTACCAAACGCAACTTTTACGGTTATTAGGCCGGCAAAGTATTTTGTTTTTAGTGGGGGATCCTTACCAAAATATTTATGGTTTTCGTGGGTCGTTAGCCACTTATATGACGCGCTTAGCTACTGATTTAAAGTTACGCGCTTATGCTTTAACCACTAATTATCGCTCAGGCGCGGCCATTATTGCCAAAGCTAATGCTTTACTCCCAGCCACCGCTGCTTTAACCGCTGTGAACCCTCATCCCGGCGTAGTCGTCTATCAGGCTTGTGCTGATCCCACTCAAGAAGCGGCTTATGTCTTGCAACAACTGCAGACTTTAGTGACTCGTGATGGTTATCAGTATCATCAGATTGCCATTCTGGCTCGCAAACACTTTGTGTTGACGACCATCACCACTGCTTTAGAGCGGGCCCACATTCCTTATCATCGCTTAGCTTCCCCCTCGGGACCGCCTCTTACTACCCCTTCTGCTCCTTCCGCTGCTCCCGCCCCATTAGCCGCCACTGCTCAGCAATTAGTGACCCAGCTCTGGTCCTCTCCCTCTCCCTCTCCCCCTCCTTCCTCGTCTTTAGTCTTAGCTTCTATTCACCAAGTGAAAGGCTTAGAATTTAAAGTGGTCTTTCTCCTCGGGTGTGAACAACCCACCTGGCTCAATCCCCTTTTAGCGGTCGTCAATCTCGCGGAAGAACGCCGTTTAGCATATGTAGCAGTCACCCGCGCTCAAGACCAGCTTTTTTTGACAAGTGTCCGTCGTCGTCCTAGTTTGACCCAGCCTGCTCGTTTAAAACCGCTCACTTTTTTAAAAGAAATGGGGTTTTAAAGTTAAAATAGCCTTAGGACTGTTTTAGTTTTACCACATTTAAAAGTTTTTATTTATTGTATCTTGAAGGAGATTGTTGATGAAAGTTAAACGTTTATACTCGTTAACGGCTATTCTGGCTCATTTAACTCAGGTCTCTTTTTTTCGACTTGTTTTCACCAAAGCC
>NZ_JAOSID010000008.1 GCF_030588185.1 Candidatus Phytoplasma melaleucae
AAAAAAGCTATTACTAAGTTATCTTCGTATATAATATAACTTGGAATTTTTCTTTGGATAATATTGCTAAAAATAGTGGCCATATTATAAATTTCTCCTATATCATAAATTTCTAATTTAATTGTACAAATTAAATTATTAAAATGTTGCATACATTCTAAGAAATATAATTTTAAAACTTAATTTTGTAATTATCTTTCACATTCTTAAAATTACATTTGGATATTTTTTTTAGTATGTTTACTCCTTTATTAGAATAGATAAAAAATATTTGTTCATTAACTTGTTTAGTGGCTCCTAATTTCAAATTTATATTCATCAAATTACCTAATTTATTTATTTCTCTTAAAAAAAGATATCTAGCAATTATAGAAGCTGCAGCTACACTTAGATATGTGGATTCAGCTTGAGTCTGAAAAATGATTTCTCGGTGAACTTGTTCTGTGTTGCGTAAATAATGAAAATAATTGACAGGAGCAATAAATTGATCTAAAACAACGGGTACTTTTTGATTAATTTTTTTTAAAAGTTTTAGTATAATTCTATTATGTAATAAAGCAAGTATTTTTTTAATATTATGAATCTTTATTAAACAATTATAATCCAAAGGCGAAAGAATTTCACAACAATAAGGGATTTTCTCCATAATAATAGGAGCTGTTTCGAAAATTTTTTTTTTAGATAATTTTTTAGAATCTTGTATTTTCTTTTGTTTTAAAAAAATAGCATTTTTTGCAGTAACAAAAGCGCAACAAACAGTTATGGGACCAAAAACATCTCCTGTGCCCGATTCATCTGAACCGATATTATCATTTTGATTTTGTTGTGGGTTATGAAAACTACGTGCACTATGAAAATTAAAGCTCATATTCAACAGATTTTGAAGGTTTTCTATTTCTGGTTGGATATTCACTCCTTGTAATAAACAAGTTCCAGTATAAAAACATGTGATAGTTATCTTATTTTTTTTGATTAAACAAATAATTTTATCACTAAAAGAATTGTCTACAAGAAATTCTTTATAAGAATATTTAATTTTTTGAATTTGACATAAATTCAACTTTAAAGTGCAGTATGTTGTCATTCAAATTATCCTTTAGTAAAGCAAAAATTTATTTGTAGATACAAATATAAAGAAAAAAGCTTAGAAATCAAAATTATTAGTTTAATGCCCAATTAATTGGGGGAATATTATTTTTTATTAAATATTGATTTGTTTTAGAAAAAGGTTTTGAACCAAAAAAACCTTTATCAGCTGAGAGAGGCGAAGGATGGGCGCTTTGAATAATATAATTCCGATGTTGATCAATATATTTCTTGTAATTTTGAGCAAACTTGCCCCATAAAATATATACAATTTTGTCTTTTTTTTGTAAAAATTGTAAAATATTTTTGGTAAATTCTTCCCAACCAATGTTTTTATGACTTAAAGGATTATTTTTTTCTACTGTTAAAATGACATTTAACAATAAAACCCCTTCACGAGCCCATGAAGATAAATTATTATTATGAGCTTTTAGAAATAAATCATTTTGTAATTCTTTAAAAATATTCTGTAAACTATAAGGGGTTTTTAGATTACATACACTAAAAGCTAATCCATGAGCTTGATTTGCTCCCGGGTATGGATCTTGCCCTAAAATAACTACTTTGATTTTTGCCCAAGGAGTTAACTTAAATGCATTAAAAATATCTTTTCCAAGGGGAAAAATCTGTTTTCCTTTATATTGTTGTTCTTTTAAAAAAGTGAATATTTTTTGAAAATATTCTTTTTTCTTTTCATTGTTTATTATTTTCCCCCACATATTATTATATTTTCCTTTTTTATTGATTAATTATTAAATCATGTTTAATTCATTGTTTTCATTATATGTTTATTATTAAAATTTTGGGTCTTAAGGTTTATTTCAAGGTAAAAATATAATAGAAATGATAAAACCAAGAAGTAAGATAAAAGATATTATCTTTAAATACTCATTAGGAATAGTTAATAAATGTTTATACAAGATATTTTGATAAGGGATTTTTTTTTCAAATAAACACATAGCCTCATTGTTATCACCTTGGGTTTGAAGATATTTTTTTTCTTGATTATTATCAATAACTCTGTGAATAACTCTTTGTGTTTGAGCATTGTGATTTTTATATAAAATATCCGTAAAATACGTTGGATAATCATGGGGATTCACTTTAAAGACTATAATATCTCCGTTTTTTTCTCCTTTATTACTTTGTTTAAGTTTTATGCATTGTTCAGGAGACATAGCTTTCACTATAACTATGTCATTAGCTTTCATTGTAGGCCACATGCTATTAGAAGCCACATTGCAAAAAGTAAAAGGAAATATTTTCATAGTTATTTTTTCTGGTAAAAAAAAATTACCTAGCGAGACTAAAATCATATACAGCAAAACCAAATTACTTATATGGAAAAGAATATTACCGGCAAGTTTTATTAAATTAAAATTTTTTTTTATATTCTTAGTTTGTGTCATATCTACATAATTCCTAAATCCTTAGTAAATAATAATGATCATTTTATTTTTTAATTCGGAATTAAAAAATAAAAAATGAATAGTAATTTTAAGATTAATATCAATACTATAATATTTAATAAAATAATCCTAAAATTTTATATGAAAACGTATTAGCGATTCCGCGTAGCGGTTCACGTTACTGCACAAATATTATATCATAGTGAAGACTGAAAAATTACATATAATAAGTATAAGATAAACTGCTTTATGGTCAAAATTAATTAATTATCAAAACAAATTTGCAAAATATATCCACGAATGGTCTCTTCTTTTTCTATAAACATAAAACACTCGACGAAATAACTTCATATATATAACTTAATAAGAGAGACAACAAAAGATAGTATATTAAAAGGATATAATCCTTACTCATTAAAGTATTTCAAAATAAAGTTAAGATAACAATTAATTAAAAGAACTATAAAAAAGTTCTTTATAATTAGCCTAAAAAGTTTTTAAGTTATACCTAAATGAATAATTATTATTTTGAAATAATTAACTGCATTTTAAACATTTTCTTGCTATTTTGATGTTAATCCCATATTTTCTCTTTTTTGGATTGACATAAGAATATAAAATGATTTATAATTAAAAAACACCGAATAAAAAGTATAGGTTGATTTATTTGTTATTAATTATATTTGTTAATGATAAAACGAAGTTTTGCGTTTCTTATTCTAAAACTTATTGAGGTCAACATAGATATTTATTTTCATAAAAAACTAAAACATTAAACATAAAACGCAAGTAGAATAATTTTGACTAATCACCTTAAATAGAAATTTATTCTCATTAATTTCTTGCGATTGTTAGTAATTAATTTTTTCTTGTGTTAAAATTAGCGAGCATTGTTATATAAAAAACTAAAAAAATTTATTTTTAGTGTAAAGAAAAATGCTAATTAAATCATAAGTTATCAATATAACTAACAGATTTATTTATTATTATTGAGTATGGTTGTAAAATTAAAGCTAACAAAAATAGTTAAGAAGACATTTAGATTAAAGTATTTTTGGGCAATGTACATACACAATATATATAATGAAAAGTAAATTGATTTTAGTTAAATTTTTTATTTCTTAATGTATTCAGTTATCTTTAATTTGCGCAAAATAGATATTAAAAATGATAGCAACATAATTAATTAAATTTTAAGTAAGTGATAAATATAGCTAAAAATACAAGAAAATAATTGTTCTCATTTTGATTCTTATTCTTAAATTTATTTAGCATATTTGCGTAAGCAGAAAAAACAAAAAATCGAATTAGCTGCTAAATCACCTGTTTATTACAATTACAAAAATTGGTCAAAATTAAAGATAAATTAATTATTTTAAGTATTAATTATATTAATTAAAATATACATGTATAAAAAATTTATGTTATATAAAAAGAAAAGAATTAGATGAATCAAAATAAGATAGGGATTCAAACATCTTTTTCCAAATAAAAATAAATTTTGAAATACTAATATAACGCTTTTCTTCAACTATTTAACCCTAAATTATAAATATCGTAAAAAAATAATTTTTTTAAATATAGCAAATGTTCAGAAACTATACATATGATAATACAGGGAAGTCTTACATACACATAAATAAAAGATATATAAAAATTTTTACAATTAGGTAGGTTATATACTTAATTTGTGATTATAATTTAGATTTAACAAGATCATTAAGCTAAGTCTTTAAGACAATAATAAGTTTATATAATCAATAAGCTATTTTCATAAAAAAGTTTTTTATTTCAATTATTAAATAAGATAAATTAACTCTTAGCATATTAAGGAGAATAATTATGCCACAAAATAAAAACATAAAATTAACCAAGTCCCCTATAATCACAATTATTTTATTTTTTTTATGTCTTTGTTTAATTGCTTGTATTTGGACTTATCATCAAATCTTAAAAACTGACATAAAAATGGTAAATTTAGATAAGCAATTAAATAAAATGAAATTTTTAAATGATCATTTATTAAATCAAGTCATAAATACAAAAAGCATAGATACCAAAGACAGCAATGAAATAGAGAGAATATTTACTCCTATTGAACCAGAAAAATTACCTAGTTTTAATAAATTAATCGGATTTCAGAAAGAAAAGAAAGTTTTAGATGGATTTATTGATTATATCCAAAACAAACAAAATTATCGGGGAATAGGAGAAGTTGAAGCTCCTTTGGGTATTATTTTATATGGAGTGCCAGGAACAGGCAAAACTACTTTAGCAAGAGCCTTAGCTAAAGAAACAAATTTGCCATTCTTTGAGATAAGTAGTTCTTATTTTTCCCAAAAATATAAAGGCTTAGCGCCTCAAATGGTAAGAGATTTATTTAAAATAGCTCGAGAGAAAGCAGAGGCAAATAACGGAGCTATTATCTTTTTAGATGAATGTGAAACGATTTTTACTGATTTAGGTTCGTTAGAAATAGGATCCGAAATCGCCAACGTTGTTAACCAATTTAAAAGCGAAATGACATCTTTAGATAATAATCCAGAAAAACCTATTTTTATTGTTGGAGCAACGAATCATATTCAAGAAATTGACAAAGCTATTAAGTCGCGTTTTACTTATAATATTGAAGTAGAAACAGGCAATAAAGAAGAAAGACAACAATTCTTAGAATTTTTAATTAGAAAACGTCAGAATCCTTATAGTCCAGAAGCTAAACATTACTTATTTGAAGTAATTAACGAATCATTGGAAAAATTGAGTAGTGAAGATTTAAGTTTAAGAGCTAATCGTAAATTAGAAGATCTTTTGAAAGAGGCTGTTTCTATTTTTGCAAGAAATCGCACAGAAAATGGGGGGATACCAAGACAAGAAATTAATAAAAAAGATTTAAGACAAGCTTATAACACTGTTATTTCAAAAAATAATGAATTAATAGATGAGTTAGAGCAAAGATTTGAATAAGGCATAAAAATAATCCTGAATTTTAATTTAGAGTTTTTTATTTATAAATTGGTTTATAAAAATCATAAAATTATAAAAAAGTTACCAATAAAATAGATAAATTTAATTAAAATACTCTGAAATATTCTTTTTCATTATTATTTCTATTTTAGAAGAAACATCTTCTTGTTGATGTAGAGTAGCATAAACTTAGATATATGATAAGTATATTTCAAAAATTAAAATAAAATTATAATAAACTAAGATTTGGAATAAAATGTTTATTGTTATTGTTTTTAAATAATCTTATTTAAAACAAAAAGAAGAAAAAACAATTATAAACTCCATTTGTTAATTTAAAATTTTTTAAATTGAAGTAATAAAATGTATAATTAAAAAAGTAAACTAATATTTTATCATAAGGAGAAATGTTAAACTATGTATTTATTTAACTATAAAAAAAGTAAAAAATTTCTTTTTATTTATATCATTACTATAATGGTTATGATATTCAGTATCTTTTTTTATATTAAATTTTATTTTAAAACTAACAAAGAGGCCCGATCACAAACATATCAACAAATAAAATCAGAAAAAAAACTAAAAAAGATAATTAAAAACGATAAAGATGAAATAAAAACAGAAGAAATAAACAAAAAAATTTCTAATCTTTTAGAGAACACGGATTATAAAGGTAAAGAAAGCATTCTTAGTGATGTAAAAGAAATAAATAATTTTCATCAAGAACTAATGTTGCAAGTAGAAACACAAAAAAGTAAATTTCAAACTGAATTAAAAAAATTAGAATTTAAACAACGAAAAATGCAATATCAAACACAAAAAATAACAAATGATTTGCTCTCTCAAGGTAAAGCTCTTTGCTCTAGTGTAACATTTAGAGAATTAAAAAAGCAAGAAATGCAATTAAAACAAAAAATTGACGCATATCAAAATCAAATTCGTAAGTTAAAAGAAGAAGCCCCGAAGAAAAATCATTAAATGATATTGATATTGACTCTAATAAACAACAAATAATTGGCTCTCTCGTAAAGCAAAGGTAACAGTAAAAGATCTTTGCCTAAATATTTCGCAATGTAGAAAATTAAAAAGGTAAGAAACTAAATTAAAACTCCAACAACAACAAATATCCAAATCAAATTTGCAGTTTATAGTCGGAAAAAATTAGGGAAACTAACAAAATTATATAAACTCAACGGAATATTTTAGCAAAATTATTAGTTTTGAAAGTTCTTTTTTATATCCTTTTGATAAACAACATTTTGAGTGTGATTAAAATAAATATATTTTAATAAATCAATAATGAAAAATATAAAAAATATTTATAACTAAGTGTAAACTTTTTTTTACAAATTAATAATTTGTTTTATAAAAATAATTGCTAATCTAACTAAAAAATCAATTAAAATTAATTATAAACTAAAAAAGTATAACTTATTAAACGACACAATCTTTTGCTTGAAAAGTAGTTAAAATTTTAACTTCTGATTCTTAAGAAAATGTTAACTATTATTTAGTAATAATATGTTCTTTCTTTTAAGATGCAAATTCATCATAAATATTTTTTATTTTTTTATGCATAATTAAAAAAATTAGACAATTAATTAAATTACTCATGACAACGGGAATTATATTTAAACTCCAAAACAATAGAATAATTAATTTTTCTTTATTCATAAAACTATTTAAAATCATTATAAATTCATTTTGAAACATCTTATTTTTTATCATTTTTTTTATTATTTCTAAATAATTAATATATCCATTAATTATTCTTGAGAAACTTTGCACAGTTGTTATCAAAAGAAAAAAATATAAAACTTTTTTTTTATTAAAAAATTTATAATTTAAAATAAAAGCAAAGGCAAAACTAATAATAGGTATAAAAGCCCCAAATAAAAGATTGCTTATCAAAAAAACATATTGTTTTGAAACATGATATGACACTAATGAAGTTTTTAAAAATTCATAAGTGTTTATATATCGGATTATTGAATATAGCAAACAATCTATAAAGAAATAAGTTAAAATCAAGAATAAGACATAATTTAATTCAAATAAATAACCTATAAATAATAAAGGCAAATACCAAAAAACCCAAAGAGTTGAATTCATAATAGGTATTTTATTTATGTTATGTATTAAAGAGTAATTTGCATTTATTTGTGCTAATAAAATGGATATAGCAATTAAATTAGCTCCTAAGACTATTTTTTTGATATGAGCTTTATTTATTATACACATATGATTAAACCTTATTCCTTATTCTTTTTTGATAAAGAACTATAACTTTGTTATAGCAGATTATTTCTAAATTTATTTAATTAAAAAAATAAATGTCTTAAAGTAAAAAAAGTTGTTCGGTTAAATTGTAACAAAAGAATTCATATCTTATACTAAATTGTCGTTCAAGTCTAATCTTGCAAAAAAAGTCTTTCAAAAAAACAGAAAACTTTTTTTTTATGTTGAAAAAACTCTTGTTTTAGGTTGAGCATGATTAAAAAGAAAATTAACTTGCTGCTAACAAAGTTATAAAAAGAAATTATATTTTCTATTTTTACTTATAAGTATTATTTTCATTTAAGAGAAAGGCCCCAAATAAAATGATTATAAATTTATCACAAAAATTTTACTGGACGATTCCTTTTATAGTTATCGCTGTAGTTCTTCTTGGATTGATTAGCGGCGCCGCTTTCTGTTATCATAAGGAAACCAAAAAACGAGTACCCTGTTTAAAAACAGCGGATATACCACGAGAAGCTAAGCAATTAACCCAAGCTTTAGAAAGTATTCCTTTTGAAGTAGTCCAAGCTGATGGCATCAAGGAATATTACAATTATGACCCCCACAACGGGGGTAAAGAAGACGAAACTAGTTTTAATCCACAAGGGCAACTTGTTTCGATCGCTGCTTATGAGCCAGTAAGTGGCCATTTAATCAGTGAAACTTATTATCAAGCGGATACGAACCAAGTCGAATCGATTTTAGAATATGATCCAATAACTACTAAATTATCACAAAAAACTAGTTATTATCGTTTAGTTAATCAAGATCCCAAAGATAATTGTGTTTATAGTAAATGCATCGAGAAATATGATAAGAATGTCGGAAGAATATTACAAACAACTTATTATGAATCGCCTAAAGAAGAAGATCTTATTTCTAGAAAAAAAGTTTTTTTTAAAGATAATAGTTATTTAGATATAAGATATTCTCGCTTTTTAGGTATTTCTCAATTTCCTCGTATTGATTATATTGATAAATATGATTCTCATGGCGAGTGCTATTTACGTGATATTTATTTTTATTATGATAGCGAACTTAATAAAAATATCAAATTAAAATTTATTGAGGAACAAATTATAAAATCAGATCAAAAATATTGCGTTTTAAAATTTATATACTTCAATAAAGAAGGCGTTTTAGATAGAATTATTGATATTTGCGATATAGATATTAAAAAAGGCGCTTTTAATGAGAAAATCTTTTACATAGATAATAGCCCTTTTAAAATAAACTAACTAGTATAAAAAAATCTTTGGCAACTAATAATTTAAAATAGTTAAAAACGCCCAACTTTCAAATTAACTGATAAAATTACTGAATTAAAAAATAGTTTTTAATCGCAACTTAAAGATAAAAAGCTAAACCAAGAAATTTTTGATGATTGACAAACCCAAATCGACCAATATAATAAAGAAAAAGCTGCTATTAAATCTTAAATCCCTTCTTTATAATTAACACTATCTATTTTAGAAAATGAACTTTAATAATATAAATAATACTCCACCTACGTATTAAAAAGATTAGAAATTATGGATAAAATCTAATACACAATCGGAATTAAATAAATTAAATATTAGATTAGAAACTTTAAATAACATAAAAAAATCCGTAGAAAAATCATTAAATAAATTAAAAACAGATTTTGTATTTTGGGATGAACAAACAAAAAAATATGTAAAACAAAACTTAAAATTATAGAAATACCAGTTAATAAAGATAATTATAGATTTGAAGATTTAAAACATGGAAAAATCATTTTTAAAAATGAATCAGAAACTATAAAATATTTTTGTTGTGATAAAAAAGGCAATAATATGTTAAAACTTGTTGAATCAATTTGTAAACATGGATATTTTCCTAATAAGAGTTTAATAGTTATACAATAAAACAATAAATATAAAGTTTTAGATGGAAACAGAAGATTAACCATTATGAAACTACTTAATAACCCTGATTGAACGCCAGAAGAAAGCAAAAAAAATTCAAAAATATTGTTTTGATAATAAAAAAAACTTTACTTCAATAGAAGTTATAAAATTTTTTTCAAAAAAAGATGCTTATGAATATATTAGAAATCAACAGTCCAATAATGAAATGTGATAGAAATACTCAAAACATTAATAATCATAAACATTTAAATAAATCAATGCCTTTATATTACAAAATATTAAAAAAAATTTTGATGCAAAATTTTTTCATTATCAAATGAAAAAAATATATTCAACATTGGAAAGAATAATAACTGAAGAAAATTTAAAAGATAAAATTCTAATTGATAAAGATTATAAATTTACTGATGATGTAAGAAAACAAAAATTTAATCATATATTAGAAGATGCAATAAATGATAAAATAAATACTAGAGATTTAAATACTCAAAAAGATCAAAAAAAATGTTTAGATAAAATAAGTTACGATATTAATAATAATCAAAAAATAACAAAAAATATTAAAAATAATGATAAAATACAAAAAAGTTCTGAAATAAAAGAAAATAAAAATGAATATAACAAAAAAATAAATATCTAATTAGTGATCTTAAAATTACTGATAAAGAATTTTCAGAATATTCAAAACAAGGTATTAATAAAATTATTAAAATATCATTCTGGGTTTAACAAGAAGAAAGGAACAAAAATTTATAAAAAATTATTAATAACTACTTTATTTTTAACAAGAACTTTTTATGAACAATCTTTAAAAATTTATTTAAAGATATATCATGCTGAATAAATAGAAAATTAGTCAAATCAAATTCTACTACAGGTATAAATTTATCAACAATAGTTAAAACAATAATAGAAAATATAAAAAATAAAAAAGAAATATTTAATAAAAAAATCGATCAATTAGATATGAATAAAGATGATTTGTGTCATAAATTTATAAATACTATGGGACATGAAACCAAATTTTTCACTTATCCAATAGACAAAGTAGAACAGTATACTTCTGGATATATGTATGAATTATATTGAGTCAAAAAAAGATTAAAAAATAATGAAAAATTATATACTTCTCTCAGATATCCAGAAGGAAAAGCTAAAATTATATTCTTTTATTACTAAATTAATTCAAGATAATTTTTATAATCAACCGTATTACGCTGAACCTTTTTGTGGAGATGACATTCACGCTGAACCCTTATTTTGTTACAACTATTTATCATGTTAATCATGCCCAAAATCACTTTTTAGTCCTTTAAAATCTTATCTTTTCTTGGAAAAAAACTTGTTTGGCATGCTAAAAGTTGTTGAATACAATTTTGCCGTTACTAGTTCTTTTAAAGACAAAAGAATAAAACTATTTTACTTCTTCGCTTATTAGCGAAGCAAAAAAAGTTAAAAATTCATGAAGAAAATAAAAAAATATTTTTATTAGTCGCAAAACTTACGGAAGATGCTAAAATAGTTCTATATTCGAAAAGGTAAGGTAATATATGTTAGTTAATCAACAAATTGAATTATTACAAACAGTCATTGACCTAATTTAAAACCCACCTTAATCCTTTTAGTTAAAAACTTTAATGATTATCTAAATTTTAAAACTGTTAAAAATAAAACGACATCTTTATTATTTATTGGTGTAAAACTCAAAAAGTTAAAAATAAACGCCACTAAAACCAACAACTAATTAACAAAAGAGTGGGGTGGTTATCATAAATCACTTTTTTATATCGGACTATTTTGACCAAATTGTTAATCATAAAGTTATTTTAAAAATTATGAAAACCCATCAATGGTTAATGAAATGACGTCGTCCACACACCAAACAATAAAAGCTTTGCTAACATGTTGAATTTAAACCCAATTTAATTAAGAAATATTTTCAAACCGATCAACTGTTAACCAAACTTTATACCGATTTAACTTGTTTTACTACCAAAAAAAGGTTTATTGTGGATTTCAGTAATTTTAGATGGTTATCATAACCAAATTTGGAGTTTAAAAACCAGTTTAAAACCGAATTTAAAATTAATTCAAACGACTTTTCGAGCGCTACCTAAATTAACCAAGCCTTGTATTATTCATTCTAATCGCGGTGACGGTTATAATAGTCGTTGGTGGCAACATCAATTACAACAAAAAGTTTTTTTAATCAGTATGTGGTGCCTTGGTTGTCCTAATGATAACGCTCCGATGAAAGCCTGGTTTAGTAATTTAAAAGGCTGGTTTAAAAGTCGTTATGGCGATTGGTACAACTATTATTTTACGGAAATAATTCAAAAAATTAAAACTTTTAAACGTTTTTATAATCAAAAATGGCTCGTAAAAAAACTGAATTACCAAAGCCTCCTTAATTATTTAAAAAAATATCAATTAAAAACTAAGATGACTTAATCAATTTCAAATTACAACTAAATAAATGATTATTTGTTAACAATAAAAATTGCTTTTTTATTAAATATATTTGCAATAGTATAAAAGACAATTATGTTTTTGTCTAACGCAAAACAATTCCTGATCATTATTTATGCTAGGTAAAAAATTTTATTAAAAAAAGGAGTTAATTTGGAATGAACGATTTTATTAAATTTATTGAAATGGGATTATTTTGTTTCACTTTATATGAGATATTTTTTAATGGTTTAATTCCTTTAGTATTTCGTATGTTTGAAAAATTATAGTTTGCATCGCTTAAAAAATAAAAATATTCAAACTAATATTAATCATCTAAAAAAAACTGCTTATGTTCATTGGTAGGCTTTGATTCGATCATTATTTACTTTTATTGCAATATTGAAAGATGTTTATAATTGGCGTTTTGGTTATAATACTTTATATAAGAAGTTTAAGAGAATTATTAAATAGCAATTCAGCGCTTTCTGGGTTGATGTTATGACAGAACATTAACATTAAAAATTAATTATATAATTAAAATATCTAAAAAATTATAGCGACGAAAGAATTTATTTATATCAATAATTATAATGATAATGATATCTCGATAATATCAAATATCGAATATCATTATCATTATCGATATAATATATCAAATATCACTCTTCATTTAAACCAGTGTTTGACAAAATATATTAGAAGAGATAAACTGTTATAAAAATGTTAGTAAAATGTTATAAAACTGTTAATGAATTAGTTTTTTTGTTTTGGAGATATATTTATCATAGGATGGATTTTTTTCACCTGATAACTTTGTTTATCTTTAGTGATAAAAGATGTAATGTATTTTAAATCTTCTTGCTGATAATAAAGAATATTTAAACCTTTTTTATAATTAGTTTTGATAGGATGATTAAATTTATCTAACTTGTGACGATTTAACGAGTATAACTGTAAAGTTTTTAATTTAGAAATCTCGATTTTACCGATTAGTTCTTTCATATGATCTTTTGTCGCACCTTTATAATTAATTTGAAAAATATTAAAATGATATGATATACTTAAATTGTTAAAAATTTGATAATTGGTGTTATTTTAATACGGATAAACATGGTAAGGAAAGTTAGACTCCAACCAACAGTCGATCAAAATTATTTTATTTGAATTGATAGATGGTATGATTTCTTCTTATTGGGTTTGGGTCATGTTGGTAAAACTTAATAAATAACGAGTTTGGTTGGCTAAATTTTTGTGAGTTAAAAAGATTTTACGGATTTGGGATCCAATAGAGGAACTACCTAATCCTTGAAGTATCATTACTTCTTGATTTTGGGCTTGGAGTTTTGCTTAAATTTTTTGGATGAGCGTGGTTTTATCACTCCCATCTAACCCTTCGAAAACGATTAATTTCATGACTTGATTTCCTTTCCAATGAATTGAGAGATAAAAAAAGACCTTTCCAAAGAAGGTCTTATTTGGTTATTTAATTATTTAATTTTGCTTAATTGTTTTAAATAAGTGGTTTGGAATAATTCTTGTTTAGCTAGATTTAATAATCCTAAATATTTTCGGCTATCGGCCAGCATTTTTTTCACAAATTCATTGTCCTTATAGATTCGGACCACATGGTAATTAGTATCGTTAAAATAAACTAAGAAATAAGCAAATTAGCTTGTGAACAATATAATTGGCATTGTACTTTTGGGTCCAGTAATATTTAGGAAAGGGGGTTTTACTAGAATGAGCTAAAAATAAGGTCTAAGTAATAGTGTTCTTCGTCCGCATAAGGACATTTAATTTCTAATAAAGCGTTAGTTTATTCATTAAAACCATCAAGACTGACCGAAAACATAGCAAGTTCATCATCAGTAAAGATGGTATCAGGAAATTTTAAATTAAGGTGTTGTTCTACAAAAAGAAACGTGCTACAGGTTCGGTTTTTGAACCATATGCGGTATATCTATTCGCGGTAAAAGGAGTCCTGAACAGTTTATCATGAACTAATTGGGTTAAAGAACGGAACGGATCTAATCCTGTAAGACTCCCGATTTCAGAAGCATTAATATATTTTTTGACGATGGTGGAACTATGTTTTTGTCCGTTTTTTTAAATTAATTTTCATGATTAATTACGCTTTCTTAAAAATTTTTTTAATCAAAAACTTCAATCTTGTAAGAGATAAAAAAAGTAAAAGGTGTGTGTTAATAAAAAAGACCCTGGGATGGTCTTTGGTTTATGATTAGAATTTAATTCTTTTAATTTCTTCTAGAATTATTTGAAGTATTTGAGTGATTATTAGTTCTTTGTCGTTGAAATTGTTCCCTAAGAATTAATTGTTGATTTATTGTAGTTATTTGTTCTGAAACTAGATCTATGGCAGCTACGATATTTTGCATTCTCATTAAACGTGTTTCATTATCTAAATTTAAATTATTAAAATTATTACTTAACTGTTGCAATAAATTACCTTGTTCTTCTGTTAGCTGTTTCATTCTTGCTTCTAAGTCTATTCCAGGGGCTGCGAATAAAAAATTGTTGTTTGTACATATTAATAATCCTAAAAAAATCAATGCAAATAATTTCAATAAGTATAATTGTTTTTTAAATTTAAACATTAATAAATAACTCCTTTTTTGATCCCTCTACTAAAGAAATTTTGTAGAGGGATTGTTTTTTTGTTCTCTAATTGACTAATTTTAACTTTAAGTTTTGCATTTGGTCATTTTGTTTTCTATTCGTTAATATATCTATTTCCTAATTCTTTCCCAATACCTTCAGTTATTCTTTCGTTCATATTATAACCTCTTTTTTAAAGCCCTCTTGTTCTTGCTTTAGGAGGTGCTTCTATTTCTTTAGTATTAAATTTCTTCGTATAAAGAGTTAAGTATTTTTTAACTGGGTTAAAGCAGAGATAACTAGTGTCTCCTGATTTTATGTCCTTGTTCGTTGTCTTTTTTAGTACAATATTCAACTGATTCCATAAAAAAGTCTTTATCTTCTTCCAAACAACCATTTAGGGTTTTGTAGCAAAGTACATGTAGTAGTTGAGAGACTTGTTATCAATAAATTATTAAATTTTGAAAAAATTTTGTCTGATTTTGGGATAAATGCATCGAAATATTCAATTTCGTATCTATCTTTCCATTCATTAAAAAGGGGGTTTGCATAATCCGGTGGGTTCGAGGTCTTGATATTATGAAAGCATATTTCTTAGCTAAAAAGATGAAACTGCCCAAAATAGCGATGATCCAAAGTATAATAACATAAATTATATAATTATCACTTTTATCAGCTTTCTTTTGGTATATTTTTTAGCTATTAATTATCCTGTTAATATTTGATTATGTGACGATTCTGCTTGGTATTGGATTAATTATTTATTTCTACTTGTAATTTTGTTTTTTCTTGAGTTAATAAAGTTTTATTATTTGCTAACTCAGCTATTTTTTGGTTTAATTTTGCTTGCTTAGTTCTTATTTCAAGGTTTATATTTAGTTTTAATGTTTGCAACGTTATTTAATTTAATATTTACATGTTTTTGGATAAAATATATACCTAAAGAGCCTATAGCAAAAAAAACCTCAAATAAAGTTGTAATGATTATTATTCCTATAATAAAAATAATTTTCTAACTCCTACTTTGTTCTTGTGCTTATAATAAAATAATTATTTTATATAAAATAATTATTAATCTTATTTTACACACAAAAGCAACTAAAATCAAGTCTTCATCAATAAATTCATCTACTAAGGGCACCATTTTTTAATTGCATTCCAGTTGCTAATGACAAAAATAGCAACACCAATTGCGCCCTAATATAACCCCCCCCACACACCATAGTTCCTACTCCTGGAATTGGAATAAGAGTAGTTCTTAATGCAGCACCTGCCTGTGTGCCCGAAGTAGTGTTTATTCCTATTTCTATTCCCGCTCGCAAATTGACTACACCTTTTTACCAACCTTTGGTTCTATTTTAAAATTCAATTGTACTTTGGCCTGCTTCAGATACTCTTTTTTTTAACTCTGCAACCTCTTTCTCCTTCCAATATTATTTTCGTGACTTAGCGGCTTTTTCTTAGCTTCTAATTCTGCTTTTATTTTGTCAATATAGTGTTTTAATTCTTGATTAGCACCACTTAACCCACTATTGGCTTCTTCTAACCCTCTGATGATGCCTTCTAATTGAAGAATCTTTTTACATTGTTCAGCGAAAAGAGCTATTTGTTTGTCTAATTCATCTGTTAATCTTTTGATTTCTTTGGCTTGGTCTTGAATAGTTTGTTGTCATTGGGTGATTTCGGCATCTTTTTCTTTGATGATAGTTTTTAATTTAGTTTCATTTTTTCTAAATTCGTATTTTTGTATTTTAATTCTTTTATGGCAGATTCTTTGGTGGTTAATTGGTTAACTAAAGCTTTATTATCATTACCATTTTAACTAAGTCATCTTTAGTTAAAACGCGGGGATAATATTTAAATTTATGAACTATTTTGTTCACTAATGGATAATGAAGCTCAATTAATTGATTCCGTATTTCTAGAACTTTTTTTAAAAAAAATCTTTAAATAATTTTGGCCTCAACATTCAATTCCTTTCTAAAACATTTTTAAAAATGATAAGAAATTATTTTTTAGTCTTGAAGAGAAAAAAGATTAACTTAATAGTTAGCCTTAAAGAATTTTTGAAAAATACAAAGTGTCTAAAGTTTTGGAACACCTGCCAGTCTTTAGAAACAATAAATTTACAAAACCAACCTATTACGCGCCTATTTGTTTTAGAAAATAACTAATTTCAAACTTATTTTTTGGTTTTTATTAAGAGAAAAAAGAAAAAATCAACTTGTCACTAAGTAACAAGTTGATTCAAATAGTATTTGAATAATGCTTTTTTCTAGATAAAACCATTTCTAATCGGTAAATAGTTAAATTTTGGAGTATGTATAAACACTTACGGGCATAATAATTGCTGAAATAAAAATGAAATTAGAAACTCTTCTTAAATTATTTAGTATTCTATTTTTTTTTTCGAATAATTTAAAACGGTAATGCATATATTTGATATTATTTTTTGTGATAACTGAAACGATACTATTATTTAATTGTTGAAAATCTTGTTCATTAAAAATTCCTACAGGCAAAGTTGACACAATTCCTTTTATCTGATTTGTTTCTATTTTTTCCTCTTTTAATAATCTTTCAAAATAAGCTGCATTTCCTTGAATTATTTTTAAACTAGGGAAACGTTCGTGCAATTGTTGACATAAATAATAATCTATTTCAATAGCTATAATGTTTTCAACACCAAATTTTTCTATTAAATATTGTGTGATGTTGCCCGAACCGGAACCTAATTCTAAAATTTTTTGGTTTTGTTTTTTTAATTTTTCAGGAGTTAAATTGCTAATGTTTTGAAAATATTCCGATATTTCTTGGGTTTCAGGGAAGATAGCAGCTCCCATAGTTTTATTATCGAAAATAACTTTTTTAGCATGTGCCCAATCTTGTGGTTGTAATGTTGAAGTAGAAATAACAAAGAAAAAGAAACATAAAATGAAAGTCTTTGCCCAAAGATATTTTTTAATTTTTTTAAAAATGATAATCGCTAACGTTAGCAGTGAATAGGCTAAAAATATTTTTAGACAAGCAATATAAAAATGTTTTTGATCATTAGGATTAATAAATATTTTTGCCAAAAAAAATCTTTTTGGAGCATGAAATAAGCAATTTAATAAATATTCTTGGCCAATATAAAATAAAACTGGAACAAAAGTAAGTATTCCTATATGATAATTATTAATGTTAAAATAGCTACTTCTTAAATAAAAACAAGTAAAAAAGAGAGGAATTAGAATATATTCTAAAACATATAAAATAATGTTTAAATAAAATATATTTGTAGAAGGATAAATATTCCAATCTCTGATAAAAGATCTAAAACACAGAGTATTTATTAAAGTGCTGGTTACGGAACAGAACCCTAAAATATTTTTTACCCTATTATCAGGGTTATAAAAAAAAAATAAGCAAGTTAGTAATAGTAAAAATATACTTTGTTTGGAAAAAGAGAAAAAATAATACCATTTAAAACGAATAAAGCCGTTATTTTGTTTTTGATAAAGGATAAGGCTATGTACAATACCTAAAGATAAACTTAAAAATATAATTAGTAAAAGTGCTAAAAAGAAATAGTATCGATGCTTATGATATAGTTTTTGTTTTTGAATATTATCTTTTAATGTTAAATACATGTTTGTTCTTCTTTCGAATAAGTTGGAAAATATAAGTTTGAGAAAGCTTTCTTTCTTGTATCTGTTTTTGCATCCGAATCATTTATATAAAAAAATCATTTTCAAACGTTTTTCAAAGTTATGTTACGGGGATGGTAAAATATCATTAAACCAATTTTTAATTTTAATAGGAATAATAAATTTAAATACATTCAAAGCAGCGCATAGAATAGATAAAGATAATAATATACTACTTAAATAATTAGATCTCATTTTATAGGTAATATTAATAGTTTTTTCGCTTTCTGCTATTGTAGTAATTTTGTTAAGTAATGATAAATATAACGCATCGTCTATATCTATAAAAAAGATATTGTCATTTTGATTTTTAATTTCGATTCTTTTATAAGAATCTTTATTAAAAAAATTACCTCCTATTTCTTGAATTTGTATTGATTTTAAATTTTTTTTTTGAGTAATTTTTTTAATCATTTGATTAAAGGAAATCTTATCACCTGAAGGAATTTGCATTTCATAATATAACATTTGCGAAAACCAAATTAAAAAAATAATGATCAAGAATATGTTGATAATAGTGTTTAGTAAATCATAACTAATGTTAATAGTTTTAGAAAATTTTTTTTTAATTTTTTTAAACCAATTACTAGCTTCTTTAATCAGACTTCTGATACACCTTTACTAATTAATTTTCGTTAACATATACAAGTGTTGCAATTTTTATAAAAAAAACACTTTTTAAGATATAATACCCAGTGTGTGTAGATATTATTTATGTAAATTGGCTGGTTAGTATTTATAATTAAATCAACGCTGTTTCAAAAATTTTATTATACAATCCAATTTATTTTAAATATATTTTATTTATATAATTAATTCCATTTTCATTGCAAGAAAAATATAATAATCTATTTACTTATATATTATATAATTTTATTTGTCTGTCATTCTATATTATAAGTTTCAATTGACCATAAACTGCTGTGGAGTTGGTAAAAATATAAAAATATATGAAAAAATATACAAATAAACTTGATAGAAAAAGGTATTTATTTGCTGAAATTACGTAACTATAAAATATTTGTTTTTATCTTCTTTTTGATAAGTTTATTTTTATTTACTATTCTAGTAAAACTAAAATCTTTACAGACAGATAAAAATACAAAGAGAATTTATTATGATATAGCTAGAAAAATAATTATAACAACCGATTCTGACAAGAATATAAAAGAATATAATGCTTTAACTGGGTCTTTAATTAAAGAAATTTTATCTCAAGGTCATATAAAAAAATATAACGACCAAAATATGATTATTGATGAAATTTTACCAAATAAAACTCGGTTAATATACGAGTATGATGCCACAACAAACCATTTAGTTAAACAAAGAATATTAAGTGCGAATGAAATAGAGTATAACCTTATTTCAGATAAAATTCGCAAAATCACTTTTTCTGATGGAACTATTAGAGAATATAGCTCAGATGATTCAGATGATTTAATTCTTAAAGAAACTTTACCTGATGGCACTATTAAACTTTATAACCAAAAAGAACATACATTAAATATTATTTGGCCTCAAGGATACACTATTAAATATGATTTAAAAACCGGATTCTTACTAGAAAAGACTGGATTATCAGGTAATATTGAACAATATATAACTTGTTTAGATAAAGAAATTTTACCTAATGGTATCACAAGAAAATATAGTTCAGATATTATTCAAGAAACTGCTTTAGACAATAAAATTAAGAAGGAATACGATCTTAATACAAAAAAATTAAAAAAAATTATTTTTCCGGATGGTTATATACAAGAATATAGTTTATATTTTAATTTTTTGCAAAAAGAGATTTTTCCTGATGGAACCACAAAGGAATATGATAATTATCAAACTTTTCTCATTAAGGAAACTTTATCAGATAGAACTATTAAGAAATATGATATTCATGATAAGATTCTTTTCCAACAAATAAATCCGGATGGAAGTGTTCAGAACACATTGCAAAAATTTGATTCTGTTACTGGTCAGTTAGAAGAAAGTATTTTGCCAGATAATACTATAGTCAAATTTAATCCTGTTAAAAAAGAAATTATGAAAATGATTTGGCCTGATGGCTCAGCTAAAGAAACTATTTTTGAACGCGATCCTCAAACTCAAAAAATAATTAAAATTATTTTTCCTAATAATCATATTCAAGAATTCCATCTTATAACCAATAATTTAATAAGAGAAAGCTGGTCTGATGGTAAATTCAAAGAATATGATCCTATTAATTCTTGGATAATCAAAGAAAA
>NZ_JAOSID010000009.1 GCF_030588185.1 Candidatus Phytoplasma melaleucae
ATCATCTTCAGTTTTCAAAGACTTCCCATGTCATGCTAGAGAGGCATATCCTCCCTCCGGTATCAGGATAACGACTTCGGAGTGGTCAAAATTAAACACATATGAGAAAAAGTAATAGTAGTTAGATAATAAATATAAGAAACTAACATTCTAATTTTAATGTAAAAATTATATAAAGTCAACATTTTTTTATTCAAATTAAAATCAAAATAACAATGTTTTAATATAACACAACATAAACCTATACAGAAGTATTTTTCACATGACAAATATTTATCAGATTCTCGAAAGAAAAATCTTGAACAAAATTAACTAATAATTGTTTAAATAAAGGGAAATTATATAAAATCTTTTCCTTTAGCTTTTTATCAAAAGAGCGTAAAACATACTTATCTAAGGGAATATGGATGTTTCTGCCAACACCTATCTTTAATCTTTTAAGTTGATTAGTTTGTAAAGTATCAATTATATTTTTAAATCCATTATGCCCTCCATGACCTCCTGTAATTTTTAATTTAAAAAAACCAGCCTCTAAATAAACATCATCAATCAATATAAAAATATCTTTAATGTTAATTTGATAATTCATCATAATTTGATGAATAGCAAATCCTGATAAATTCATATAATTTTGAGGTTTAGCTAAAATTACAGATTGATTTTGTATTTTAAGATGATATACTAAACTTAATAATTCTTCAGAGGCTGACAAAATATTATTCTTAAATTCTTCTAATAGATAATCAATCAACATAAAACCTATATTGTGAGGCGTAAATTTAAATTGTTCACCCGGATTGCCTAATCCTACAATAAGTTTTTGCATTTCTTAAAATCTCCTGTTAGTTCTCTTATAAATTCAATTTAATTCAATTTTTTCATAATTATAAAAAAAATCAATTTACTCTATTTGTTGTTATATACAACAATTCCAATGACTTGAAAAATCAATTATCTTATTTGAATTTTATTCGACGAACCAAGAAGAATTTTTGGAAAGTATCACAAAGTAAAATAACAACAACACACAAAGATAAAGAGAAATAATGTTTAAATTCAATAGAACTTGTTTTAAAAAAATTATTTAATACATATATATTTTGGGAAATTAAAATAAACAATAATAGTTCACATAAAATACCAATAATTAAGAGTTTATTCTTTTTTTTGGCGGTTTGCCAAAAATATAATTCATCAGAACGACAAGCAAAAACATTTCCTATTTGAGAAAAAATGACAGCTCCAAAAGCCATAGTTGAAGCAAAAATAAAATCTGGTCTTGTTGCAATCAATTTAAATGGTATTTTTTGTTGAAGTAAATCAAAACCACCGTAATACAAAAAAAATATTAAAGCTAATATGCCTTCTATAAGACCTAAAAAACCATAACTTCTTGTTAATAGTTTTTTATCTAATAAATGTTCTTTATCAGTTCGGGGATTTTTATTTAATAAATTCTTTTCAGGTTCTTCAGCTCCTAAAGCTATAGCAGGTAATAAATCAGTTATTAAATCTATAGCTAAAATCTGCATAATAGTTAAATAAAGAGGTATTTTAAATAGTGCCATAAAAATGATAGGGAAAATTTGAGGAATATTAGAACAAAAAACATAAGTCATAAATTTCTTAATATTATCATAGATGCTTCTAGATTCTAAAACGGCTTTAGGAATAGTAGAAAAATTATCATCTAATAAAATCATATCAGCAGCATTCAGAACAACATCTTTGCTAGATTTCCCCATTGTTATCCCAATATGAGCAGCTTTCATAGCTAAAATATCATTAACTCCATCACCAATGACTCCTACAATTTCATTATTATTACAATAAGCTTCTGTGATTCTTAATTTATGTTTAGGAGTTGTTCTTGAAAAAAATATAGGTACTTTAGTCTTTAAAGTTTCTTGTAATTCCTCTTGTGACATATTATCTAGTTGAACGCCATCAATACTTAAAAAAGCATCTTTAATAAGTCCTACTTTTTTACCAATAGAAATAGCTGTAGGACCATAATCACCTGTAATAACAGTAATCCTTAATCCTGCTTTTAATAAATCGGAAACAGCTTCTCTTACTTCTATTTTAGGAGGGTCAAAATTAACAGCAAATCCTAAAAACACCATATCTTTTTCTTGATATGTTTCTTGTTCTATTTTCTTATAAGCAATTGCTAAAAGACGATATCCTTGCTCAGATAATTCTTCGATACGGTTCATACAAAAAACTTTTTCCTCTTGTGAAAAAAAACTGACTTGGTTATTTTTATATTGCATATCGCAATCTTCTAAAATAACATTTGGTGCTCCTTTAATAAATAAATATCGACTTCCTAAATCATAATATTCTTGGGATAAATTCGTTACTAAAGCACTCATTTTCTTACTTTCGGAAGAAAAAGGAGTAATTTTATCAATACTAAAACTGCTACGCGTTCGCAATATATCTAACCCATACTTAGAAGCTGCAATCAACAAAGCGCCTTCAGTAGGATTTCCAACAATTTGAAATAAATTCTTATTTTCAGGATTATGGATCAAATTAGCTTCTGAACATATAATAACAGCAATAAATAACTTATTTAGTACTTTATTATCTCGTTTTAAATCTAAATTTTTAAACTGTCCCTTCTTACTTAATCCGTTTCCAGTAATATCTACCCATCCTTCAGAAAATAATATTTTTTTACAAGTAATTTGATTTTCTGTTAAAGTACCTGTTTTATCTGTACAAATTATTGTAGCAGAACTAAGTGTTTCTACTGCGTATAATTGTTTAATTAAAGCTTTTCGTTTAGACATTCTTTGAGTGCCAATGGCTAAACTTAAATTAATTGTCGGTAACAATCCTTCAGGAATATTAGCTACTAACATCCCTAATGCTACAACAATGGAAGATTTTAAAGCCATTAACCAGCTCGATTCTCCTTGGTATTTAAAACGCCATAAACAAATTATAAAAACCAAAACAGATAACAGAGAAGCTATAGTGCTAATTTTTTTAACAACTATATGAATCTCTTTTTCTAAAGTACTAGTATTTTTATTAATAGTTTGCGCTAAACTAGATACTTCGCCTATTTGAGTATTTTCGCCAATAGAATAAACAATTCCTTTAGCGCTTCCTTGAGATATAGTTGTCCCCGCATAAACTAAATTAGATATTTCTGTAATAATATTACTTTTGGTTTCAAGATCGGCAGTTCTGTTTAAAGGAATAGTCTCGCCTGATAACATTGAATTGTCAACAAAAAAATTATTAGCTTCTATAAGGCGAACATCCGCAGGTACAGTAACTCCTACTTCTAAAAAAACTAAATCTCCTATGGTTAAATCTTTAGTATCAATAACTTCTATTTTTTTATTTCTATAAACTTGAATTTTTTTAGGGATCATATCGCTTAAAGAAGATAAAATCTTTTCAGCTTTATGTTCTTGAAAAAAAGAAAAAACCCCATTTACAACTACTACTGTAATAATAGCTACACCTAAAGCTATTTCATTGATGCAGAAAGCCAAAAAACCTGAGATCCATAATAAAATAGCAAACATAGAAATAAATTGTTTTATAAAATGTTTCCAAAAAGAAAAATTTTTACCTGATTTTATGATGTTTAAACCATATATAGTTTGTCTTTTTGTTACTTCTTCTGAGTCTAACCCCGTATAAGATGTTTTAAAATAACGAAATACTTCTTCTTGGGATAAATTGCTAATTTTTAAAATTTCTTCTTTTTTCATAAAAATTCCTTATTTTTAAAATGTTCAAATAACCAAATGCAATTCAAACTAAAAAAATCTTATTTCATATTTCTACGAAAAAGATTATATAAAATGAATTAAAATCTGTGTTTTAACCAAGTTAAAGTATCTTGTAAAACTTTTTGCAGTTCTATATCATGAAATAAATTATGATAGCTATTTTTATATAAAATTAAAGTTTTATCTTGAGAAAAAACATTATTTGAAATCAAAATTCCATCTTTGTAAGACACTATTGGATCTGTAATACTATACACAAATAAAATTGGAGTTTTATACAAAAAGAATCTTTTTTTCAAATAATTAATACTCAAAATCAATAAATTCCTTAACAAACGATAACTAACATATTCAAGACGATAAGGATAATAACCATCATCTAAAGGAAAATGAGCAATTTTTCCAGAAGAAAAATTAACTCGCTTTTTTTTAAAAAAATTCAATGAATACAAAGGATATCTTAAATTTTTATTTTGTAATGATTTAAAAGGAGCAGAACTAACAATAGCTCCTTCAACATTGCTATATTTTGTTAAATAACAATTAACAATGATTCCTCCCATACTATGACCTATTAAAATAACTTTAAAGGGGTATTTTTGTTTAACATAATCTACAATAAGCTTTAAATCATCTAGTAAAATATGAAAATTATAAATATCACCTTTTTTACCTTCACTTTTACCATGTCCTCTAACATCGTATAAAATAACATTATAATTATTTCTAAAGTAGAAGTCAGCTATATGAAGATAATCAAGAGAACTTTCGCCTAAACCATGAGTGATAATAATATTAGCTCTTGGATTGATAATAGTTCGAAAATGCATATAAAAAATATTATTATTTAAAAACATAAAATAACATTCCATTTAGATATCTTTAAAAAAATCATTTTCCGTTAATTTACGGTATTGATCCAAATATCTATAATATTTTTCTTTTTCTTCTTTAATTTTTAATTTATTAGCTTTTTGTAAAAAAGATACATTACTTAGTATTTTTTTGCTTCTTTCAATTTCTTTTAATAGTTTCTTAATTTGCTGAGATAAATTTTCTTTTAACGAAACATTTTGAATTTCGCGAAATACTTTACTGTCTAAAAAAACATAAATTTCTTTTGAAAAAAATAATAATTTATAGTTTGAATCAGGGAATTTATCTTGAAAATCAATCAAAGAAGCTTTTAATAAAATAGTCAATGTAGATAATAAAAGCTTAAATGCATTAATTTTGTGAATAGAAGTTACTATGCATAATGGTAATAAAAAACGATCCGTTATTTTATTTTTCTGGCGAAAATTACGCATCTTAACAATGACTTCTTTGATAATTGCAAAAGTATCAAAAGATTCTTGATCATAATAAGATAATCTAGGTAATTTTTCGTTAATAATTGATTGCTTGAACCCTAATGTTTCATAAATAGCATCCGTCACAAACGGAATAAAAGGATGTAACATTTGCAAAACTATTTGTAAAACATAAAGTAGAAATTTTCTAGTATTATCAAATAATTCCGATTTATCCAGCAAATTATTTTTGAAAGAAATTTTCCAAAATTCTAATCCCCAATTAGCGAGATCTTCCCAAACAAAAGAATACAAAAGATCCCCAATAAAATTAAATTCATATTTTGAATAAGATAAATTAGTTTTATACATTAATTTTGATAATTGAGTCAATAAAAATTTTTCAGGCAAAGATAAAAGTTCTGTTTTAAAATTTGTCTGAGGAGGTATTTGAACATTTAATTGGACAAAACGACTAATATTCCATAATTTGTTAATAAAATTACGACTGGATAACATTTTTGTTTCGCTGTAATATAAATCAGAACCTGGAGATGAATTAGTAGCTAAAAACCATCTTAAAGCATCAACGCCGTATCTATCAATAATTTCTAACGGATCTACTCCATTTTCTTTTGATTTAGACATCTTATCGCCTTTTTCATCTCTAACTAAACCATGTAATAGAACATGTTTAAAAGGGATTTGCTGTGTTAAATACATACTTTGTAAAACCATTTTAGAGACCCAAAAAGTTAAAATATCATAACCCGTTATTAAAACATTAATAGGGAAACGTCTTTGAAATAATGACATATCTTTATCTGGCCAACCTAAAGTACATAAAGGCCATAAAGCAGAAGAAAACCAAGTATCTAAAACATCTGAATCTTTCGCAAATCCATCACCAGGGTCTTTTAACTGTACTTTCATTTCGTGATTTTCTTTATACCAAACAGGAATAGAATGCCCCCACCATAATTGACGCGAAATACACCAATCTTCCACATTAGATAACCAATCATTAAAAGATTTTAAAAATCTTCCGGGAAAAAAATTAATTTTATGTTTTTCTAAAATTAGCTTCGATATTTCTTTAGTTTTTAAAAACCACTGTAAAGAAAGGCGAGGTTCTATCACAGATCCTGAAACACTTGCAAAACCTACCGAATGAGTATAGCTTGCAACTTTGGAAACTAAATTTTTTTGCATTAAATCAGAAACTAATTTTTCGCGACATATAAAACGATCTAACCCTTGATACTTTTGAGCTAATTTATTCATAGTACCATCCGGATTAATACATAAAACAGCTTTAAGATTATGCTTTTTGCCTATAATAAAATCATTAAAATCATGAGCAGGAGTAACTTTTAATAATCCAGTACCAAATGACATGTCTACATAAGAGTCAGTCATGATAGGAATTTTAATATTACTATCTGGAATAAAAACTTTTTTACCAATAAGATCTTTATATCTCTTGTCATCAGGATGGGCCATTAAAGCCTGATCAACAAAAATAGTTTCAGGACGAGTAGTTGCTACCTCTACAGCCTCCCTATTTAAATGACAAGCATCAACTAATAAATACTTTAAATAAAACATTTTCCCTTCAATTTCCTTATAACTAACTTCTGTATCAGATATAGTTGTTTGTGCAAGAGAATCCCAATTTACAATTTTATAATCTCGATAAATTAATTTTTTTTGGTACATCTGAATAAAAACTTTTGTTACTGTTTCGTTAAAACCTTGATCTAAAGTAAACCTTTCATAATCATAATCTAAGTGAAGCCCCAAAGCTTTCCATTGCTGATGAATATTTGAGATATATTCTTTTCGCCAAATTTCAGCATATTCTAAAAAAATTTCTTTAGTTAATTTTTGTTCTGACCATCCTTCTGCTTTTAATTTTTTTTTAATTTTGATTTGTGTTGCTATACCAGCATGATCAGTACCTGGAACAAAAAGAACATCATAACCTAACATTTTATGTCTTCTTACAAGAATATCTTGTAAAATATTATTCCAAGCATGGCCTAAATGTAAATTCCCAGTAATATTAGGAGGAGGTATTACAATTGTAAAAGGTTTTTTGCCTGCGTTATTATCAGTCTTGAAATATTTCTTATTGAGCCAATTTTGATATCTATCTTTTTCAATAGATTTGAAATTATACTTAGATTTCATATTATATTTGTTTCATTTTTTACTTAATTCTAATTTACTTTTTTTAACAAAAGAAAGATAAATAACAACAAAAAATTAACATCTCTTATTCCCCATTTAAGCGAATATTTTAAAATGATAAGTGAAATATTTTAAAAAAACTAAAATAAATAGTTAATAAACTCATTCAACAGCTTCATTTCATTATAACTCTATTATGTATTTAAGCAATTATTTATCGAATAAATAATATCACTAAAGCCTTCCTTCGTTTTGCAAGAACACGAATACATATTTACTAAACCCGAATTAAATTGCAAGTAAGTCTTTTTAATTTTTGTCATGAAATTTATTATTTGATTATTAGAAATTTTATCTTTTTTGTTCAAAATGATAATTACTGGTATATTATATTTTTTCAAATGACGAAAAATTTGCAAATCTAACAAAGTAGGCCCAATTTGAAAATCTATTATTTGAAAAATAGTTTTTATAAAAAAATTTTGTTTTAAAAAATTATTCATCATAAAAAATATATTTTTTTGTAAAATTTTACTTCTTTTAGAAAAACCATATCCAGGAGAGTCTACTAAATAAAAAGAATCATTTAATAAAAAATAATTTAAAGTTATGGTTTTTCCTGGTATTTTCGAAAATAAAGCCAACTTTTTTGTACAAGTTAAAGCGTTTACGAAAGAACTTTTGCCAGCATTACTACGTCCTATTAAAAAAAATTCTGGGAACAAAGGATAAGGACGATATTTTAAATCAGTAATACTCTTGATAAATAAAGACTTTTTAATCATGTAATAATTCCTAATATATGTTCATAAAAAACATATTTAATTAAAATGAAGGTAAGCAATTAAAACTGCTAAATAATTATTTTATAACATAGCGTCCCGTTCACACATTATACCAAAAATCATATAAAGATAAATTCAACTTCTGCAAAAAATTAACACTTTTGGACTTATAAAATTAAAAATTTATTTAACTTCATTTTTTTATATTTAACTTAAGCTTCATATTTAATAATTTTCGACTATATTATATTATAATAAAATACAAAAGGCAAAATAACAAATACAATACAATAATATAACTATAAATAAGATGCTAATAGAACAGTAAATTAATGAAAGTAAATTTATGAAGTAATTAATGGTGTTGATTTACCTCATGAGTCAAAAAGTATTTGAAATAGAAGGTAAAAAAAGAAAATAATTAAAACCTTTTAAGATGCAGAGAAGATGCCCAAAAGGAAGTTTAAAGTTAGTATGAATCAACAAAACGCAGATTTAAATCGAATAATAATCACTTTAGAACAAAACATAAAAAAGAAAATCCAAAACACTAATTTAATCAAAAATTTAAAATACTTAGAAAGCGAATGTTTTGGTCAAAATGGATATTTTGTTTCTTTAATAAGAAAAATAAAAGAATATTCTCTAGAAGAAAAAAAAAAAATCGGAACCAAAATTAATAACTTAAAACAAGAAATTACTTTTCTCTTAAAAGAAAAAAAACTTTTTTTAGAACAACAAAATTTATTAAATTTAATCCAAAAAGAAAAAATAGATATTAGTCTGCCTGCTTTTAAGTTTCCTACAGGGAAAATACATCCCTTAAATCAAATTATAGAACAGATAGAAAACTTTTTTTTAGGGCTAGGATATTCCATTTATGACGGAACAGAAGTAGAGACAGATTTATATAATTTTGAATTCATGAACATAGGTAAAAATCATCCGGCTCGAGATATGCAAGATTCTTTTTACCTGGACATAAATAGAGAAAAACTATTAAGAACCCATACTTCTTCAATTCAAATAAAAGCTATGTTACAAAATGCACCAAAACCTCTAAAAATTATTTCATCAGGCAATGTTTATAGAAGAGATAAGGATGATGCGACACATAGTCATCAATTCACTCAGTTAGAAGGATTTGTTGTTAACCATCAAGCTAACTTAGCTAATTTAAAAGAAACTATTATTTTATTTATACAGAACATTTTTGGTAAAAATCAACAAATATTGTTTAGACCTTCTTATTTTCCGTTTACTAATCCCAGTTTCGAAGTAGATTTAATTATGGATAATGGCCAAAAGAAAAACAATGAAACTTTTTTAGAGGTACTAGGAGCAGGATTAATTCATCCTAATATATTAAAAAAAGGTGGATTTAATTGTCATAAATATCAAGGTTTTGCTTTTGGCATAGGGATAGAACGTATTGCTATGTTAAAATATGGAATAGAAGATATTAGGTATTTCTACAATAACGATATTCGTTTTTTGCAACAGTTTAATAAAGCGAGAATAACTAACAAATAAAAATAATTTAACAAAACAAATACGGAGAATAAAAGAATATGATAATTAACGAAAATATTTTAAAAGAATATCTTATTTCTATCCCTTCTATCTTAAATCTCAAACGTTTAGTAAATGATCATATTACTCAGATAGAACAAATCAAATATATACAAGAAAAATTTCATCAAAAAAAATTAATTATTGGACAAATAATAGAAATTAAAAAGAACTATAATAAAAACGGTAACAACTTAGCTCAAATAAGTATCGGAAATCAACTATTATCTGTCGAATGCCATAATTATAAAATGTTGGAAAAGAAAAAAATCATTCTTTTGCTTAATCAAAAAAAAACAAAACAAAAAAAAAACCAGAATTATCCAAATAAAACAACATCTAAAGAGACACTTAATACGGAAATTTTACCAGCCCAAGAATTGAAATTAAATAACTATTATTCTTCTCAACAGGAAAAAGAAAACCTTTTATTTTTAGATGATGAAGCCCCTATAGGTAAATGCGCTTTAACATATCTAAAATTAAAAGGTTTTTACATAGAATTATCTCTTACTCCTAACAGAACAGACCTTTTATCTCATATAGGATTTGCTCAAGACTTAAAAGCTATATTAAACAATACAAAAAACCAAGTTAATTTTATTCCACCCTCAAAACATACTTTCAAAGAAAGCAATATAACAAATACATTCAGAGCTCAAATAACAAGTCATGATTGTTTTGAATATCACGTTAGTTATATAAATAACATTCAAATTCATCCAAGCCCTTTATGGTTACAAAACCTTCTTATTGCTAGCAATATAGCACCCATGAATAATGTTATAGACGTTATAAACCTAGTTATGATTGAATATGGAATCCCTTTAAATGTTTTTGATGCATCTTTTTTGCCAAACCAAAAAATAAAAGTACGTAATGCTCATTACAATGAAAAAGTAAAAATATCAGAAACCGAAGAATACACACTAAATAACAATGATTTAGTTATCTGTCATGATAGTAATATTATATCTATAGCAGGAGTTATTAATCATAACAAATATGAAATTAACAATCAAACAAACAAAATAATTATCACTGCTGCTTATTTTAATCCCCAAAATATTTTAATAACAAGCAAAAAATTAGGAATTAATAACGAAAAAACTTTACGTTTTTCAAGAGGAATTAATCAAGAACTAATTCAAGCATCTTTAGAAAAAGCTATTTTTCTCTTACAAAAATTGACTAATTGTATTGTTTGTAAAAATATTTTTTCTATTAGAAAAAAAATACGTCAAAATCCAGAAATATTATTATCTCTAAAATTGATCCGTAATAAAACAGGAATAAATTGGACTATAAAAAAAGTTTTGAATATATTACATCGGTTAGATTATAAAATTCAAAATACGCCTAATAATATTCTCAAAATTGTAGCACCTTCTAGAAGATATGACATAAACATAGCTGAAGACGTAATATCGGATTTAGTTAGAATGCATGGATACAGTAAAATTATATCTCAGAATTTCTACATACAAGAATCAGGATTAAGAAACCATCAACAACAATCTTTATATAAATTAAGACATATACTATCTTATTTAGGTTTTTATGAAATAAAAACTTATAGTTTAACTGATAAAAAAACTTTTAATCTATTTTCCGTAGATGATAATTATCTACAAGTAATCAAACCAATATCCAAAACCAAAATAATCTTAAGACAAACACTAAGCGGAGGGTTAATAGAAGTTTTAAGTTTTAATCAAAAAAATGATAATTTGGATAATGCTTTTTTTGAGATAGGGAAAGTATATTATAAAAATAAGGAAACATTACATCTTTCGCTTGGATTAAGTGGTACTTTTATTACATCTCATTGGATAAGAAAAGGTATAGAAAGTTCATTTTTTATTTTAAAAGGGGTTTTAGAGACTATTACATCCTATTTAAATATTCAAATCAACTTATCACAAACTTCTCAATATCTAAATCTTCATCCTGGTATACAAGCTGATATCATATTTAAAAACAAACCAATTGGTTTTATTGGGGAAGTTCATCCTGCGCTATATAACATATACAACATCAAGAAAAGTTTTATTTGCGAAATAAATTTAGAAACAATTATTTTTGAACAACAAAAAGATTTTTCTTTTCAGAAAATACATAAATTTCCTTCTATTACAAGAGATTTAAGTTTTTTTGTGAATCGTAAATATACTTTTAAAGAAATATTAGAAACTTTAACATGTAAAAAAAGGAAAATTATGGTTAAATGCGAATTAATTGATCTTTATTATCCTGATCAAAAAATATTGCCTAATGAACATTCTTTATCGTTTCGATTTATTTTTAATGATATTGATCATAACTTAACTAAGAGTTATATAGATAATATAATGGAAGAAATAGAAAACCAAATTAAACAAAAGTTTCAAGCCAAAATAAGATAAATACAAATAACTTTTATCATTGAGTAATAAAACATTGGAGGGTTTTTTGCATAAAGGAATTATAGTCGAATTTTTGTCAAAAGAATACATTATCATTGATTTTGTAACTAAACAAAAAATCTATGCTGAAACCAAAGGCAAAATAAAATATCAACGGAGTCAGCGAAATAAATTACAACAACAATCTAATTACTCTAAAATTAAGATTGGAGATATAGTATTTTATGAACAAAAAAAAGATAAGTTTTTAATTGATAGTATTCAAACTCGTAAAAATGAGTTAAAACGACCTAACATCGTTAATGCAGATCAAGTTTTTTTAGTTTTTTCCTTAAAACATCCACAATTAAACTTTAAATTATTAGATAAATTTTTATTAATTTTACAAAAAATAAATCTCAAAATAATTCTTATTCTAACTAAAATAGACCTCGTTAATAAACTGGAAATTAAAAATCTCGAACAAAAAATATCATACTACAAAAAGTTCTTTTCTATCTTGTACGTTAGTGCTCAAAATATACAGACTTTAAAACCTTTAATCCCAATTTTAAACAACAAGGTAACTGTTCTAGCCGGTCAAACTGGCGTTGGCAAATCTACTTTATTAAACACTTTAGCTTTTCTCCATGTGAAAACTGGTGAAATTTCTAAAAAATCCAATAGAGGCAAACACACTACTAAAAACTCTAAATTATTTTCGCTTTATAATGGATATTTAGCGGATACACCAGGTTTTTCTCAGTTACATTTATACAACATTAAAGCTGAAGACATTAAAAATTTTTATAGTGATTTTATTATGCTATCTCAACAATGTTTTTTTAATCATAAGTGCTTGCATATTAACGAAAACAAGTGCAAAATAAAAGAAGCTTACCAAAAAGCATTAATTCCTAAAACAAGATATCTGAATTATTTAGCTTTTGTAAAAGAAACTAAAAAGCTAAAAAAAATATATTAAATAAATAATGAATGTAACAAATTAAGATTTTTTTTCATTTATTACTTAAAATAAATGTAAAATAAAAATAATAATAAGAAAATTAGTGCTAATTAAATTTATTCTTTTTTTGTAAGAAAGAGTTGTTTACAATATGATTAATTTAGAAAAAATAAATGCAAGACAAAGAAAAATACGTAATTTCTCTATTATTGCGCACGTAGACCATGGTAAATCTACTTTAGCTGATAGAATATTAGAAGTTACTAATACTGTTGATAAAAGAACAATGAAACCTCAATTTCTCGATTCTATGGAATTAGAAAAAGAAAGAGGTATAACTATTAAATTAAACACAGTAAAAATTATTTACCAAGCCAAAAATAATACTGAATATATTATGAATTTAATAGATACTCCCGGACATAGTGATTTTAGATATGAAGTTTCTCGTTCTTTAGCCGCTTGCGAAGGAGCTTTATTAATAATAGATGCCACTCAAGGAATACAATCACAAACAATATCTAACCTAGATTTAGCTTTAGAAAACAATTTAACAATTATTCCTGTATTAAATAAAGCAGATTTGCCTAATGCTGATATCATAAAAACTAAAAAAGAAGTAAAAGAAATATTAGGTTTAGATCCGGATTCTGTCATTATAGCTAGCGGCAAAACAGGTTTAGGGATAACAGATATTTTAGAAAGAATTGTTGCAGATATTAAATATCCGCAAGGAAATGTTCAAGCTCCGCTACAAGCTCTCATTTTTGATTCTAATTTTAGTAATTACAAAGGAGTTATCCCTTATATTAAAATAGTTAATGGTCTTATCAAAAAAGGCGATCAAATTCGTTTTATGACTAGTAATGCAGTATACGAAGTTATGGAAGTAGGTATTTTTCATCCTCAACCAGTAATTAAAAATTTTTTGTTCACTGGTGATGTAGGCTATCTAACAGCCTTTATTAAAAATATTGATTCTGTTAAAATAGGTGATACAATAACTTTAAAAAAAAATAGCATGGCGCAACCGCTACCCGGTTATCGTACTGTTAATCCTGTAGTTTTTTGTGGTCTTTATCCATCTGAAACTAATAAATATGAACATTTAAGAGAAGCTTTAAAAAAATTAAAATTAAGCGATTCTTCCTTAGTATATGAAAAAGAAAATTCAAATATTTTGGGAATGGGATTTCGTATCGGCTTTTTAGGGTTACTACATATGGAAATTATTAAAGAGAGAATCATTAGAGAATTTAACATTGAAGTAATAATAACAGCCCCTTCTGTCATTGTTCATGTGTACACAAAACAAAATCATAGAATTATTATAGATAATCTATCTAAATGGCCTCATAACCAGTCAATAGAAAAAATCGAAGAGCCCTATGTACAAGCATTAATTACATGTCCTGAGATATATATCGGTTCTATTATGGAAATTTCTCAAAATAAAAGAGGGCGATTACAAAATATTCAATACTTAAATAATCAAAAAACAACTTTAACTTATTTACTGCCTTTTTCCGAAATTCTTTATGATTATTTTGATAAACTAAAATCTGCTACCAAAGGATATGCTACTTTTGATTATGAGATGGATCTATATTATCCTAGTGATTTAAAAAAAATGGATATTTTATTAAATTCGGAAATTATTGATGCTCTTTCTTTTATAGTACATGCTGATTATGCATATGTAAAAGCCAAAATAATCTGTCGAAAATTGAAAGAATTAATCCCACAACAAATGTTTGAAATAATCATTCAAGCATCCTTAGGTAAAAAAATAATTACAAGAGAAACTATTAAAGCGCTGAGGAAAAATGTTACAGGTAAATGTGATGGGGGAGATATTAGTAGAAAAAAGAAACTCCTTGATAAACAAAAAAAAGGCAAAAAAAAAATGAAAGTATTAGGCAAAGTTAAATTGCCTCAAAAAGCCTTTTTAGCTATTATAGCGGCAAATAAAAACATAAAATATTAAACCAACTGGATTAGTATTAATCAAAACTCAATATTATATTTAATTTTTTAAGACAAAAAGGGATTAAAACATGACTCATTTAATAGAATTAAAGAATATTACTAAAGTCATTAATAACCAAATAATTTTAAAGAATATTAATCTGAAAATAAAACAAAACGAATTTGTAACTTTGCTAGGCCCTTCAGGTTGCGGCAAAACAACTATTTTAAAAATTATAGGAGGATTTGATGATTGCACTAGTGGTGATATTTACTTTAATAATAAAAGCATTGTAAACGTCCCTCCACACAAAAGATTAATTAACACAGTATTTCAAAACTATTCTCTGTTTCCTCATTTAAATGTATTAGAAAATATAGCTTTTGGGTTAAGGATAAAAGATTTAAACCATGACATTAAACAAAAAATAAAAATTTTACAAAATAAAACAAAAAAAGAGATTATAGAATTAAATCAAATATATCACCAAAGAATCAAGAAAATAAAACTTTTACAACCAAATTATTTATTTTCATGGTTGAATTTGCGTCAAAATCCTCAAATAAAAAAATTAAAAAACGAATTAAAACAAATCATTAAACAAATTCAGCAAAGGAAAGAACAAAATTTATTAAAAATAAAAGAAAATTTTTTATATCCGGAGATGAAAGAAAAATTCATTAAAAATAAAGTGTTACACTATTTAAAATTAGTAGGATTAAATGGATTCGAAAATAGAAATATCAATCAACTATCAGGGGGTCAACAGCAAAGAGTTGCTATCGCTAGAGCTTTAATCAATGAACCGCAAGTATTGTTATTCGACGAACCATTAGCAGCTTTAGATTTAAAATCTAGACAAGAAATGCAATACGAACTGAAAGAAATGCAAAAAATTTTTGGAATTACTTTTATTTTTGTAACTCATGACCAATCAGAAGCTTTAGCTATGAGTGATAAAATAGTTGTTATAAAACAAGGAGAAATTCAACAAATAGGTAACCCAGAAGATATTTATAATGAACCAGCCAATAAATTTATAGCGCAATTTATCGGAGAATCTAATTTAATTTCTGGCATAATGAAAGATGACTTTGCAGTAGTTTTCGATGATAAAGAATTTCGCTGTGTAGATTATGGTTTTGATAAAAACCAAAAAGTTGATATTGTTATCAGACCTGAAGATATCGATATTGTCAACTATGAAGACGGCTTACTTAAAGGCACAGTATACTCTATTTCCTTTAAAGGGGTTTATTGGGAAGTCATTATAAATACTAAATATAGAAATTATTTAATTCATACTACTGATTTTGTTGCAATTAATACCAAAATAGGTATTTTTTTTAAGCCTGAAGACATTCATGTCATGGAATTATGGTAAGTAAAATGAAATATTTATTAAACAATAAATCCCACAAATTTTATAAATGGTTACTAATCCCCTATTTTATTATCTTATTATTGTTGGTACTAATACCTATTTTTATCATTTTTTTTAATTCTATTCAAGAATATAATAATCAAAAACTTTTAAAAATGATTTTTACCATTAAATACTACAGAAAGTTTTATACCAATTTAAATTTTATTTATGTTTTGATAAGATCTATATCAATCGCTATTATTGCCACTTTTTTAATTGTTATCATTACCTACCCATTAGCGTATATTGTATCCAAATGTAATATTGTTATACAACCTATTCTAGTTTTGTTTATAAATGGCATTATTTGGGTTAACATGATTTTGAAAATTCAAGCTTTAGTACAAATTTTTTCTTTAACAGAAAAATTTCTGCAAATAGAATTAATCGGTACTAACTTTGCCATGTTTATTGGTTTTATTTATATATTTTTGCCTTACATGTTTCTATCTATTTATCTCAGTATTTCTAAAATAGATATAAGTTTAATTAACGCTGCTCAAGATCTTGGAGCTAATGAAAAACAAATCTTCTATAAAATTATTTTTCCTTTATCTTTACCTGGTATAATGACTGGTACTATTCTAATCTTACTGCAAACAGTTACTAACATTGTAGTCCCTAAATATTTAGGGCCTACTACTGTTACTACTATCAGCGAACTTATAGAAAATAAAACTTTTCTCAGTGGCGAAATAAAAAATGCTTGTGTAATGGCTATTAATTTAACTCTTTTAATGATCTTAATTTTAAATTTTTGTAAAAATAATAAATATTCAAGGAATTATAACAATTATGTTAAGCACACCTAAGAAAAAATTGTTCTACTTTTATTTGATTCTAATACTCATCTTTATTTATTTACCTATAGCATCTCTAATTATCTTTTCTTTTAATGAGACTGAAGGCCGAATAGCTTCATTAGTACATTTTAATAAATTTGGCACTAAATGGTACCGCAAGATATTAGAAGATGCATCAATAAAATCATCTATAATAATTACTTTAAAGATAGCTTTTTTATCTACTATTGTTTCTACTATCATAGGAACTTTTTCGGCTGTTTCTTTGATAAATTATAAACCAAAATGGCAAAAAATCATATTAAATATCAACCAATTACCGATTATTATACCAGAAATAATAAATGCTTTGGCTTTATTTGTTTTATTTAGTTTTATAGGATTAAATAATGGTTTTTGGCGTATGTTGTTGTCTCATATTTCCTTTAGTATACCTTATGTTTTGATTACTGTTTATGCTAAGTGTCTTACTCTAAATATAAGTTCTATTGAAGCAGCATACGATTTAGGTGCAACCCCTTTTCAAACATTAATAAAAATCATTTTACCTCAATTAAAAAGTTCTATGATAGCAGGAGCTGGTATAGCATTCGCTTTATCTTTTGATGATTTTATAATTTCTTATTTTGCAGGTGGTTCTAATTTTCAAAATATTTCAGCCTATATCTATAGTTTAAAAGGAACTATTAATCCTGCTATTAATGCTTTATCATCTGTTTTAATATTAATTGTGATATTAAAAATTATATTAAATTGTCTAACATTGAGAAAAGATTATAAAAAAAAATGAAAACCAAAAAAAAAATTATAATTATTTTTTTATTCTTATTGAGTTTGATTGTTAGCTATAAATATGTTGTCTCATACTCATCTAATGGTAAAAAAATTATAACCTTGTTTAATTGGGGAGAATATATTGATCCACAAATAATTATAGATTATAATCAAAAATCAGACAAATTCATCATTAAACAAAGTTTTTTTTCTTCTAATGAACTGGCTGTAAACAAAATAAAATCTGGAGATATCTATGACATAGCAATTTTAAGCGAATATTCTATCGAACAATTAAAGGATAATTATTTAGAACCAATTGATCGCAATAAAATTCATAACTTACAAAAAGAAACTAAAAATTTTCAAAAAGTAATAAAAACTAAGTTACCAAAAAATATTGAAAAGTACATTATTCCTTATTTTTGGGGTAAACTAGGTTTTTTATATCAAAAAAAGAAAATGACTATAAACAATGACAATTGGGAAGAATTATTAAAAAAATCAGATTTTAAAGTTTCTTTATATAATAATCCATTTGAAGGCATTTTTATCGGTTTAAAAGCTACTAAAGGTAACATTGGAGAAGCCTCGGAAGAAGATATCCAAAAAGCTGAAAAATGGTTACTAGATTTTAAACAAAAAAAAAAACATTTATCTTTTATAACAGACCAACTTTTAGATAATATGAAAATACCATCAGAGGAAAGATATGACATTTCTTTAGTTTACTCTGGCGACGCAAGATATTTAATGCAAGAAAACCCTAATCTAGAATATTATGATTTCGATAGTGGAACTAATATTTGGATTGATAATCTAGTATTACCTAAAGGAAGTAATTTAGAAGGTGCTTATGATTTTATTAACTTTTTATTACAAGATGATAAAATAAAACAAAATGCTTTGTTTATTGGATATGATTCTCCTTATTGGGAAAATAAAGAACTTAACAATAAATTAAAATTGTCAATTAGATTAGAAGATCAAATATACAGATATAATGAAGATATTAAACAAAAAATAAACGATGCTTGGAATAAAATTTATTCTTATCCAAGGTCTCAGGATAGTTATCTCTTTATACTAAGTTTTTTAATTATCATTATTTTAGTCATTTTACAATTAAAAATTTATATAACTAAAAGCATTACGAGAAATTAATAAAAATTATCACTAAGAAGAATACTAATAAAATATACCAATACACAGAAGGTATATAAAATGCTTTTAGGCTAATTTATAGTTTTTTATATTTTGGGTATTTCAATTTACGTAAATTAAAATAGCCTTTTAGTAAAACCAAACGAAAATACACGTTTTTAATAAGAAATAAGATAAATATTCTGCGAAGACGTTCAAATAGAAACAATCATAACTACAAGACATAATTGCAAATAATTCTTTTTTTATTATATCTAAAGTTTTTTCTCTGTTTAAACTAACAAAGTATTTATGCGAGACAAAACAAACTATAATCATAAAGAAATAACTAACTAATTATAATTAGTGAAAAAATTTGTTTTTTCCATTTGAAATGTTATTTCAACTAAAAAGAAACAAAGAATAAGTGGTAACAAAGTAATATTTTGTTTATCTTTTACAAGCAAATAAAACTTTTTTGAATTTATTTCTGTATTATGGAAATAATTATCGTCGGTTATTCCCAGTAAGTTCTTGGTATAATAAGAGTCTTTGTTCTAGATTCGCTATTAAAGCGGTTATGTTTCTTTGCAAAGCTTCTAAAATAGGTACTTGTTCAGGATTATTTTCTCTAGCAGTTGTTATTTGATTTACAACTTGTCGTTGTTGTGCTCTGTAATTGCCAATACTATTAGTAAGATTTACAATTTCTTCGAAACCATCAACTAAATTATTATTAGCAACATTTCGATTAGCATATATTCTACGATTATTATTCATCGCTAGAATATCATTATAATGATGACAAAAAAACTCTCCTGCAAATAAATAAAGTAAGCAAATACTCATAATCTTTAGTTTAGAAAACATCATAATACATTTCTCCTTTTTTGTTATCTTTTAATTATAACATTATTATCATAAATAATTTCAGTATTTATACTTTTACTTCTATCTGAGAACGGCTTCGAAGCAACAAAAGTAATTCATTCTCCCCCTATAGTCAATATATTCAAGTTCAATCCAAAACATAAATAAGTTTTTAAAAATTACTCTCTTTGTTCAAAGTGAGTTTATTTTTTTATGATGAACAAAGAGAAATTTGTTATTTATCCTTGCGCTATAAAGTTCAGAAAATAATTGTACAACTCTAATTCAAGCAGAATAGGTGATAAGAAGGTTAATAATGGCTGAAAGTTAAAAGTGCTCTGACAAATGACATTGGTGATAACCTACTTTTTTCCTATATTTATACTTTTGTTGTAACACAAAAAATGATAATTGCAACC